>JACPQP010000565.1 GCA_016190465.1 Chloroflexota bacterium | reverse complement strand
GCGTCGGGTTGAGCATCAGATTCTCGAGGGTGTTGCCGTGGGCCGTCCCGACGAGCTGGACCCCGCGCTCGGCGATCGTGCGGGCCGCCAGCGCGTCCAACTCGGTGCCGATCTCGTCGATGATGATCACCTCGGGCATGTGGTTTTCCACCGCCTCGATCATTACCGCGTGCTGAAGCGTCGGAGTCGGCACCTGCATCCGCCGGGCGTGCCCGATCCCCGGATGCGGGATGTCCCCATCTCCGGCGATCTCGTTCGTGGTGTCCACGACGATCACCCGCTTTCGGAACTCGTCGGCGAGCACGCGCGCGACTTCGCGCAGCATCGTCGTCTTGCCGACGCCCGGCGGTCCCAGCAACAGCAGGCTCTTGCCAGACTCGACGAAGTCGCGGATGATCCCGATCGTCCCGAAGACGGCTCGACCGATCCGGCAGGTCAGCCCGACGATGGTCCCCTTCCGGTTGCGGATGGCGGAGATGCGGTGCAGGGTCCGGGGGATGCCGGCTCGATTGTCGTCGCCAAACTCGCCGATGCGAGCAACCACGTAGGCGATGTCGTCCGGGGTGACCTCGTGCTCATCCAGGACAAACTCGCGCCCGGGAAAGCGCGCCTCGGGCCGGCGGCCGAGATCGAGCACCACCTCCAGCAGGTCGTCACGCGTTTCGGCCGCCTGGAGCGGGTCTTGAATGTGCGGTGGAAGCGCAGTCAACAGCGCCTCGATGTCGTCGGTGATGCCCTTGCCCTCCAAGTGTACAAACCTCACATTGAATATATCACAGCTATATATTACACCGCGATCACGAGACGTGGACCGGCACCAGTTTCGTCTCCGGAAGGCGCTGCACCAGCGCGCGCGCGAGCAGCGTGTGGCCGGCCACGCCGGTGAATCCCTGTGCGTCGAGGATAGTCCCAAGCTCCGCCTGGTGATCTCGGACGGGGCAGGTGACCGGAAGACGGGGCGGCAACTGGCCCAGCGCATACTCGACGAGGGACCCCACGTCGACCTCGGCCCGAGAGTCCCACAGCAGCCGGACGAGCCCATGCGAGGGGTCGAGGCGCAGCCAGGCCGCGATGGACCCGGATCCGGTCGGGAGGATGTAATCGCGGCGGTGACCGGCGAGGCGCAGCCGCAGGCTCCCGGGAGGCATCCCCCAGGCGTCGGTCCAGCGCCACTCCTGGAGGGTCATCCCCTCGACCTGGCGCACGCGAAACGGAACGACCGCGTGGTAGAGCTGGAAGAGGGCGACGTGGTCCGAAGGGCGACGCGGGCGGAGGTGAAGCATCGCCCCCACGGGCCTCGGGCGCGCCTCGGCCGGCAGCTGGTAGATGCGCTCGGTCGCGTACTGGCAGAAGCCCGACTGACGAGCAGCCGCCACACAGGGGCTGTCGGTGGCGAGGCGGAGAAATACCCTGGCGACCCCCTCGTCGACAGCGCTCTGGCACAGGTGCTCGAGCAGGCGGAAGTAGGTCCGATCCTCGTCGACCGAGGGGGCGGCGATAAGTTGGTCGATGTCCCAGATGTCGGCCCCGAATCGTGCCCTGATCGCGACGAGTCCGGCGATCCGGCCCCGGTCGATCTGCACCCACGCCTGGCGGCGCGGCTCCAGGGATGAGCCGAGGAAAGCCCGGATGGTTGGCGCGCTCCGGCCACCGTCGGCGCCGATCAGCGCCTCGTTAGTCGAGGCGCTCTCCCGAAAGGCGAGGTAGGCCAGCACGTCGGTCGGGCGCAGCGCACGAATCACGTCGGGCACCTCGGTAGCTCGCGTTGGGCGCCGCACGGGCTAGGTCGACCGCGACTCCACCAGACGCACGAAGAGCTGGTGGAATCGAAGATCGTCGGTGAGTTCAGGGTGGAACGCCGATCCAAGCATGGCTCCCTGTCGGACCGCGACGATCGTGCCATCGTCGAGCCGCCCCAACACGGCCACGCCCGCGCCCGCGTCGCGGATCCTGGGGGCGCGGATAAACACCGCGGGAAACGGTTGGTCCCCCAGCCCCTCGATCCGGACTGGCGCCTCGAAGCTATCGACCTGCCGGCCAAACGCGTTGCGCTCGACGCGGACGTCCATCGTGCCGATGAGCGGCTGATCGAGCCCGCCGATGTCCTTCGCGAGCAGGATGACCCCCGCGCAGGTGCCGTAGACGGGGAAGCCGCGCTCGATCATCGCCCGGAGCTTGTCCCGCAGGTTGAAGGCGACCAGGAGCTTGCCAATGGTCGTGCTTTCGCCGCCAGGGATGATGAGGCCGTCAACCGCATCGAGGTCCTCGGGGAGCCGCACCTCGCTGGCCTCGACGCCGAGCCGGCGGAGCGCCGCGACGTGCTCCCGGAAGTCTCCCTGGAGCGCCAGAACGCCGATCCTCACGACCCTACCAGCCCCGCACTGCCATGAGCTCTTCTTTGCGGATGGTGCCGATCTCCAGGCCGCGCATCGGCTCGCCCAGGCCGTAGGAGACCTCGGCGATGATCTCGGGGTTGTTGAAGTGCGTCGTGGCCATCACGATCGCCTTCGCGCGACGCGCGGGATCCCCGGACTTGAAAATGCCCGAGCCCACGAAGACGCCGTCGCAGCCGAGCTGCATCATCAGGGCCGCGTCCGCGGGCGTGGCGAGGCCGCCGGCCGCGAAGTTCACGACGGGAAGCCTTCCGGTCTGGGCAACTTCCACCACCAGGTCGTATGGCGCGCCCATCTGCTTGGCCTCGGCCATCAGCTCCTCGTGAGGCGTGCTCTGGAGCCGGCGAATCTGGCCCATGATCATCCGCATGTGGCGGACCGCCTCGACCACATTGCCCGTGCCGGCCTCCCCCTTGGTCCGGATCATGGCCGCCCCTTCGCCGATGCGCCGGAGCGCCTCACCCAGGTCGCGCGCCCCACACACGAACGGCACCTTGAAGGCGTGCTTGGCGATGAGGTGCGCCTCGTCGGCAGGCGTGAGGACCTCCGACTCGTCGACGTAGTCG
>JACPQP010000566.1 GCA_016190465.1 Chloroflexota bacterium | reverse complement strand
GGGGGGTTAGGTCACCCGCTGGCTCAACGCCACTGCACATCGCTCTAAGTTAGCGCACATGCCCCCTACCCCTCTTCCGCACAGAGAGGAGCGGGCACTTCGGCCGGTGCGGGCCCTCATCCCCCAACCCGCCGTTCCTGAGCTCGAGCCCCCAATCCGGGGGAAGGGGAGAGGCCGGACCCCCTCGCCCAGGATTGGGACCGGCTCAGGAACGGCAGGCAGGGGGTGAGGGCGGCGTTTCCCCTAACGAGCCATCGTGCCGATCGCGCGATCGAGCGCCGTGGGCGAGTCGACGCGGGCGACGGCCTCGAGGAACGCTTTGAGCGATCCGGCGTCCTCGCGGAGGCGGCGCAGCTTCGGCTCGTAGGGGTTCGCTCCGCCCGAATAGGAGCCGAAGAACGACAGGTACGCCGTGTTCAGCTTCCGGATGGGGTAGCCCTCCCGGGCGAGCTCGGCCTTCTGCTCGCCCATATACCGCTCGGCGCCGACGACGTCCCCGGTGGCTAGCCACCGCTCTACCTCCCGGCGAATGGCCCGCATCAGGTCGCCAAACGATGGCTGTGCCGGTGAGTCGGGCCGTCGCGGCCGTCGCTCGGCCGGAGGCGGCACCTCGGCGGGGTAGAACCGCTCGAGCACCCGTCGGCCAAGCTCGACGCCCGCCAGGTCGGCGGCGGTCTCGTTGATCGTGCGCAGCTCGTAGTCGGCAAAGTAGCGAATGCCGAGCGGACGGACGAAGAAGTAGTGGTGCACCCACTCGTGACTGACCGCGGTCAGCGTCGCCGCGATCGACTGCCCCTCCAGAATCATGCTCGGGTAGGCCGCGAGCCCGCCAATGGAGGTGACGAGCGAGGACACGCCCAGCCCGTCGACCCGTCGCTCCAGCTCTTCGACCGCCGCCAGGTCGAGGTCGGAGCGGACGAGCTGGCTGTGGATGATCGCGATGCGGTCGCGCGGCGCCACGATCAACGCCTGCGGCAGCGGCCCCAGCTTGAAGAGCACCGCGGGAACGACGTCGACGTCCACCGGTGGGAGCGCGGAGCGGAGACGGAGCGCGACGGTGTGGTCGCCAAAGCCCAGCGTAGCCAGTTCGGCCCGGATCTGCGCGCCGAGCACCATCTCGACCGCGCCTTCCAGCGCCCGCAACTCGGCACGTCGCGCGGCCTGCTCCGCCGCCAGCGCGTGCAGCCGAGCCTCGCGGTCGGGCGCCTCGCGCTGCGCCCAGGCCAGGTCGATCTCGCCGCGCAGGCGGTTGTGCTCGGCGCCGAGGGCGTAGTAGCGCCGCACCAGCGCGGCCGCCGCCGGGCTCTCCGGAGGTGGTACGCTGGTGGCCAGGTTGCCAAGTAGCTTACCGCCGAGCGCTCGCACCTCCCAATCGACCAGTTGAAACGCGTCGGCACGGAGGGCCAGCCCGAGCTTGCCGGCGAACCGGTCCATCTGATGGTGCGCCGACGCGGACCAGAGGGGCGCGCTGAGGATCAGCAGGGCGAGGGCGAGCCGCGTCGCCAGACGCCCGAGTTCGATCGCCGGCGAGGCGCGAGCGACGCGCCTGGGGATCGCGAGCACTGAACACCTCACGGCTCGGAGGGGGGCAGGCACGGGGGCCTGCCCCTACAGTAGGGGCAGGCACGGGGGCCTGCCCCTGACCGCGCATCGCGCATCCTACCACGCGGCCTGTTGCGCAGCAAGTGGTGGAGCACGGCGCTCTGAGATTCGCGCCTGACACTGACCGAGCTGCCTGGCTATGCGCAGCATCGCCCTTGCCCGCGTCAATCTGGCGCCAGTCGTTTGGGAGATGCTTGGCAGCCAACGGATGGCGGCATTGTGCGGCCCGGCCCATTCATTCACGGATGTGAGACGGCGCTCGCGCGTTCGCCAGTCCCGGAACCGTGCCTCTCACGTTCGTACTTGTCTTCGACCAGAACTCCCGGCGTCACGAAAGTAACTGCCACGAGAGGGAGAATTCGCCTGCAGTTCGGGCGAGCCCCACAAGAAGTGCAGGTGCGGTTTCTGCGAAAGGAACAGCGAGAGTTCTTCGCCGAGTTCCTACCCGACGTTTACGCACGATTCCAGGGCCCTGGTGCAGATGGGAATCCCGTGAAGTCTTGAGGCTCGAAGCCACGGCGCATCGGCTGAGTGCATCCGTGGTCGCTGACGCCTCTTCCTCTTGTCTCGCTCGCGGTGCCATTGTAACCACTGCTTGCGACTTGGTCGCGCCGAATCCACTGGTGGCAACGACGAACTGCGCCAGGAACGGCTAGACGACCGGCCACGTGGGGAGTTCTTCGTGCAGTTCTGCCGGCTCTCCCACGACCGGCACCTCATCTGGAACGGCGGCCGGAACGGATTCTCGGTGCTCGTCCCGATGCATAGGCGCGATTCCGTCATCATGGCGGACGTGAGATCAGTGGAGAACCGTGAGGCCCGGCTGCTCCTCACGCACTGCTCGTGGCGGGCCCCCGACGACCTCGACCCGGGCGAGCGGTGCCGCGTCCCCGCTCGGGCGCCCGGCCTCATCCTGCACCGGGAGGCGTTCGCCGCTCTCCAGGAGATACATGCCGACCAGGATCGTGGCCGAGCCAGAGGGGGCGTCGGCCGGCAGGGTCAGCTCGTACTCGTCGCGAACGGTCTCGCCTGGCGCCCAGAGCGTGGTCGGGTAGCTGCCGCGCTGCGGCTGACTGTCCTGCTGGGCGATCAGCCGGCCGCCGGCATCGACCAGGTGGGTGAAGACGGTGTAGTCGCGAGGGACGGCGCTCGTTGCCTGCCAGTAGAGGGTGAGCCGCAGCTTGCCACCTGGCGCCACCGACCGATCGCGTATGTCGAATCCGACGAGGTGGATCGACTCGCCGAGGGTGTAGCCCAGCCCCTCACTCGGCGTTGGTCCGTCGGCGTCCGCTCTGGCGATGCGGAGCGGGCCAAGCAGAAGCACGTTCCCGACCGACTGGCGCTGCCCGTCGACGATGGGCAGCCGGTCGCCGGTCGTCCGGTCGAACAGACCGAACTCGATCGCATACGTGTCGACCGGAAGCGATTCGGGCAGCCGGAGGTTGAACCAGCTCGCCACCCGGTCGCCCGGGCGCCACTGCTCCGGCTCGAACCCCTCGTGGTAGTCGCTGGCCCAGGCGGCCCCCGCCCGGGTGACGTGGGCGAAGAATTGCCAGAAGCGCCCGGCCGGGAGCTGACCGACGACGCGCCAGTGGACGACAAGGGGGACGGTCTCGCCCGGCCGGGCTCGCCGCGGAAGGTCGTACCCGACCAGCTCGACGGCCTCCCCGATCGTCGCCGGGAGCGCGCGCTCCGGCCGCGGCGTCCGCAGAGCGCCAGGCTCGACGCGCAGCAGCCAGGCCGCTTCCCGCCCGGCCGGGTCGACCCGGCTGGCCACCGGCGTGGCAACCTCCAGCAAGAGGCGCAGCCGCTCCTCGCTCGGCGACACATCGGGCCGATTGACGGGGAAGGCGTACCAGGTCGGGCGACCGGGCGACTCGGGCATGACCAGCGTCCGGGTCGCGTCGAACGCTCGGGTCTGCCCCTCGGCGCCGAGCAACATCAGCTCGCCGGACCGGCCGCGGTAGGTGCGGATGCCGAGCAACCGGTCCTCCGCAGGCGGCACGCGGGCAGGCGCATCGCGCAGCAACCGGGCCGCGTCGAACGCGTCGCCGGCTGAGGCGCGGTAGGCTTCGATGCTCGGCGCCCAGCGGACGAAGTAGTCGTGCGCGGTCAGGGCGAAGCTGATCGCCAGCACGCCGACGGCCAGCAGGTTCGCCATTTCGAGACGCCTGGTCAGCGCGGCGGCGCCGAGGCCGGCCAGCGTGTAGGCGGCGGGGATGGTTCCGGCTGTCCGCAAATAGTGGGGTGCCTCGCGGGCCAGTGCGCCGGGCAGCAGAAGCAGCGCCAGCCAGGCGATGAGGAACGCCCGACGGGGGGCGCGGATGCGCCAGAGCCCCGCCAGCAGGCCGACCAGGAACAGCGGTGCGGTGAGTGGGTCGAAGGCCGGGCGCCCCGACAGGTTGTGGTGCGGGTTGGCGTCGCCCGCGACCACGAACAGACCGGCCGTCGCGAGCGCATTCTCCGCCAGCCGCACGGCCGCCGGTCGATCCGGGTCGGCGCCGAGGCCGATGGATTGGGAGCGCCCCAGGAAGTCGTCGGGGTGACGGGCGAAGTGCCAGCCCAGCGGCGCCGCGACGAGCGCACAGACAAGCGCCCCTGCCAGGAGACCTCCCCGCAGATAGTCGCGTCCCTGGTGTCGTTGCGTCTTTGTGGCGAACCACGTTCGCGGTTCGGTCTCAGTTTCGCTGAGCGCGAATCCACCAGGACGGCCGGATGGCGGCCGCCAACCGGGTATGAACAGCCAGCCGGCACCGAGGAGCAGCGCCAGCGCCGGGTAGAGCCGCGCCGGAATGTAGGTGTAGAGCCCGGCGCCGAGGAAGGCCCCGCCGAGGGCGAGCTGCCACCGGTGGCCAGTGCGCCAGCCCGACCAGAGCAGCCAGAAGGCCAGGCTGCCGAATAGCGGCATCGCCACCGCTCGGAACCCGAGCCGGCTCAGCGAGACGTGCCAGAACGATCCGGCCAGCAGCGCCGCGGCGAAGATGGCGACGCGCCGGCCCGCGAGCTCACGCGCCAGCAGGTACGTGCTGGCGACGGTGGCGATCCCGAGAAGCGCTGACACCAGGCGAAAGCTGGCCAGGCTGATGCCGAAGAGCGAGAAGCTGAGGGCGACCAGGTAGTGAAAGAGCGGCTCGCGCCCCAGGTTCCCGCTCAGGAAGAGTGGCCGCTCGCCAGCGGCGATCGCGGCCGCGTCGATCACGTTCGCCAGCTCGTCGAAGATCAGGCCCGGTGGCGCGGCCTCAAGACGGTAGAGCCGCAGCAGGGCCGCCGCGCACAGGACTCCCGCGAGAGCGGCCCAGTCGCGTCGGTCATATGGCTGGTGGACCCTCAAAGGAACATCAGCAATCGGAAACCAGCATCACGGCAGCGGCAGATGCACCACTTCGCCGGTCTCCAGCGACTGGTTCGCCGCCAGCGTCACCTCCAGCGTCCGGACCCCATCGATGAAGGTCGAGCGGATCAGGCTGGCATCCCCGCGCTCGACCGCCGAGACGAAGGCGCGGTCTTCCAAGACGTGGGGGTGCGGGCGCACGTTCTCGGTGAACTCCTCGACGTGCCTCACCCGCAGCGCCTTCAGGCTGCCGCCGGTGATCTGGAGCGTGAGGTCGCGGCTGACGATCTCGATGCCGGACCCGTAGCCGGGCGCGATATCCGCCGAGCTGATGCTGCCGATGGCGCCGCTCGCGAACCGCAGCGTGACCGTGCTGGCGTCCTCGATGTCGTAGCTCTCCACCTCGGTCATCAGCCCCCTGGCCGCCTGGGCGTAGACGGAGACCACCTCGCCACCGAAGTGGCGGGCCAGATCGAAGATGTGCGTCGTCTGCTCGACGATCTGTCCCCCCGATTGCGCCTTCACCCGCCACCAGGGGGTGCCCGGCAGGCCGCCAATGAAGTGGCCGCGAATCAGCCCGATCGGGCGGTCGCCCAGGATCTCCCTGGCCCGATCGATCAGCGGCTGGTAGCGCCAGTGGTAGCCGGCGGCGTTCAGGACGCCGGCTCGCTCGATGGTTGCGGCGGCACGTCTGGCTTCCGGCATCGTGAGGCTTACCGGCTTCTCGACCAGGAGCGGCAGGCCGCGCTCGGCGATGGCGATCTCGTAATCCTCGTGCGCGAACGGTGGCACGCAGACGTACATCGCGTCGACGTCGGCGGTGGCGATCAGCTCGTGCGCGTCGTCGTAGACCCGGCACCCCGGATGGCGCGCGGCCGCGCGCTCGGCAGCGGCGCGGTTGACGTCGAAGACCGCGGCAACCGTCGCCTGGGGAATCGTCGCCAGGCAATCGAAGTGGGCCCCCGCGATGCCCCCCGTCCCAATGAATCCCAGCCGTACTCCCACGGTATCAGTCCCTCCTGAAATTCGGTTCGAGCACGTGCTGATTATAGGATGCTCCGGCTCGCCTGGCTAGGTCCTGCCGAGCCAGTGTTCATCTGCCTACACCTCCGGTTTCCTCGTGCTCTCTCGCCGGGGTCCGGTGCAACGCGGCGGACGGCCCCACCCCTGGGATGGGAGAACGGTTCGTGTGGCGCGGCAGGCCGCGCCACACGAACCCCTCAGGGGCGGGGGCCGCTTCGGCGTGCTGGGCCGGAACTGCGACAACGAGCACGAGCGCGCCCGCGAGTCTCAGCGGGTTGCGGAAAGTCCCTTAACGGCTCCGGGAAGGTCCAGGACGGGCCGCCGCCCGTCCTGGCGGGGTTTGGGGTGTCCCCAAAACCATCAAAAACTTTCTGATACCTACATCCTCGTGGGCCCTCACGAGTGGTAGCTGCCATACCGGCGATACGCCTCAAAGAGCGCCAGGGCATTCTCCACCGGGACGTCGGGCAACAGGTCGTGGGCGGTGCAGGCGATGAACCCACCGCCCGGTTTCCCCGCACCCATCTGCTCCCGCACGTGCGATCGGACTTCGTCGGGCGTACCGTGCGGCAGGATGTGCTGGATATCGAT
>JACPQP010000550.1 GCA_016190465.1 Chloroflexota bacterium | reverse complement strand
GTTCGTGGGGCGCGGACCTCTCCCCCCTTCCCGCCGTTTCTGAGCCGAACCCGACGCGGGGAGGGGGATGGCCGCTCCCCCTCTCCGCGTCGGAGAGGGGGCAGGGGGTGAGGTCGGCTCCCGGGGCCGCCGGGCGAGGCCCCAAGTGAGCGCCTATGCCCCGGGCCCCTCTCCCGCGGGAGAGGGGCCCGGGGTGAGGGCTGCCCACGACCGAGGCCGGTGTCATTCTACCAGACCATCCACCTGTGCGGCAAAGGCATGCGCGGTTTGAGAGCCATTCGAGCCGACTGACGAGCTGCTCGGTCGCCGCCAGGCTGCCAGACGGCAGGCGCCAGCCGGGCTACCGCTCAGCCGGGGCCACCTGCTCAGTAGGTATCAGGAAGTTTTTGATGGTTTTGGGGACACCCCAAACCCCGCCAGGAAGGGCCGCAGCCCTTCCTGGACCTACCCGGAGCCGATAGATACTTTCCGCAACCCACTTCGACGGTGGGCCGATGTTCGAGCAGGACTTCGAGGAGCGAGGCTTCGTCGACGCGCGGGAGCTGGCGCGGAGACACCGCTCAGAGGCGGACTTCCTCCGCCGCTGAGCGAGGATTGACCTCTCCCCCCGCTCGGTGCGTTACGCCGCGGCCTCGCCGACCCGCGACTTCAGGTAGCGCTCGATGAAGGCGTCGATCTCGCCGTCGAGCACGGCGGTGGTGTTGCTCGTCTCATACTCGGTGCGGTGGTCTTTGACGAGGTTGTAGGGGTGAAGCACGTAGGAGCGGATCTGGTTGCCCCACTCCGCCGACACGTGCTGCCCCTTGATCCGCGCCTGCTCCTGCTCCCGCTTCTCCACCTCCATCTCCAGCAGTCGAGCGCGCAGGATCCGCATGGCCGTCTCCCGGTTCTGGAGCTGCGATCGCTCGTTCTGGCAGGTCACCACGGTGCCGGTCGGGATGTGCCGGATGCGCACCGCGGTCGCGTTCTTCTGGACGTTCTGGCCACCCGCCCCCGAGGAGCGGAACACCTCGAGGTGCAGATCGTCGGGGTTGATCGTGACCTCGACGTCGTCCGGCACCTCCGGCATCACCTCGGCGAGCGCAAACGAGGTGTGGCGCCGGTGCGCCGCGTCGAACGGCGAGAGCCGCACCAGGCGATGCACCCCGCGTTCGGCCTTGAGATAGCCGTAGGCGTAGGGGCCGTCGATCTGGATGGTAACGCTCTTGATGCCCGCCTCTTCGCCGGGGGAGAGGTCCAGGAGCTCGCTCTTGAAGCCACGCCGCTCAGCCCAGCGCAGGTACATTCGCATGAGCATCTCCGCCCAATCCTGCGACTCGGTGCCGCCCGCGCCGGCGTGGATGGCCAGGATCGCCGAGCGGTCGTCGAGCTCGCCGGAGAGCATGAGCTCCAGATGGCGTCGCTCGAGGTCCGTCGCGATCTCGTCGGTCTCGGAGATGATCTCGGAGAGGATGGTCTCATCGCCCTCGCCGACGGCGAGCTCGAGAAGCTCGGCCAGGTCCGCGAGGCGTCGTTCGATGCCGCGCCAGAGGGAGATCTCGCCCCGGAGCCGGTCGATCTCCCGCATAACTCGCTGCGCCTGCCGCGAGTCGTCCCAGAACGATGGCTCGCCCGCCACGGTTTCGAGCTGGACGACCCGCTGCTCTTTCACCGCGAGGTCAAAGATGCACCTGAATCTGCTGCACTTCCGCCTGTAAAGCGCTCAATCGAGCGCGGAGCTCTTCCATACTGAAATCACCTCACTGATACTCAACTCGGCGATTCCATGGTATCGTCTCGTCAACCGGGCGTCAAGGAATGCCCGAGTGGCACAACTCTTGCCCTGGCGCCGCGGCCGCCCGATCGTCGTTTGATTTGATGCAAGTTGTACCGGTGCTGTTGAGATGCTAGAATATGGGGGCAACTACCGGTGGCGTTCAGCCATTGAGATGGCGAACAGACGCTTGCAGCAGAAAACCGGAACGTGGAGTCGTGACGTGGGCTTATCCGTCCTCGTGCTGAATCAGAACTATGAGCCGCTCAATATCTGTAACGAGAAGCGGGCCATCGTCCTGGTCGACCGTGGCAAGGCCGAGATCCTGGAACATGGGTTCGGAGAACTGCGCTCGCCCACGCAGGCGTTTCTGCGACCGTCGGTGATTCGCCTCATCTACATGATCAAGCGTCCGCGTCCCAAGGCTCGCCTCACGCGCAAGGAGGTGTTCCAGCGCGACCGCTATGTCTGTCAGTACTGTGGGACGAAGGGCAAGGATCTGACCATCGACCACGTCGTGCCCCGACACCGTGGCGGCAAGCACATGTGGGACAACCTGGTGAGCGCGTGCCGGAGCTGCAACCATCGTAAGGGTGGAAAGACGCTCGAAGAGGCAAAGATGACGTTGCTGCGTCGCCCGATTCAGCCGCGGGTGACGACGTACTACATCCTCCACCCGTACCTCCAAACCTACGTCGAGTGGAAGAAGTTCGTCCCCGAGTGGGAGATGGTGGACGACGGCGGTCTCTAGATCATTTCCATGCTCGGTGGGGGCCAGCCGGTCAGGCCCCCCTCGGGCGAGCCCCCGACGCCATCGGAGCTCGCTGAGATAGCCGAGCGTAGCGGGACGTTTGATTGGCTGGCCGACGAACCGGATGTCTACACGGCGACCGATGGCGAGCCGGGGAGTCATCCGATGAGGAGCGAGCGCAGCGCGCGCTCCTGCTCGACGCGGGTGAGGGCGATGACCTCGTCGCCGGCCTGGAGCGCCGTGTTCCCCGAGGGGATGATCGTCTCGGCGTCCCGGGCGACCAGGAGGATCACCGACTGCGGTGGCAGAGTGATGTCCTTCAGTTTCTTGCCGACGACCTCGGCGTGCGCCGAGATCACCCCCTCGACGATCTCGACGTTCGCCTGGCGCAGCCGCAGCAGGTGCACCAGGGCCTGCTGCGGGATCTCGGCCTCGATATGGGACATGATCAGGTCGGTGCTGCTCACCGTGGCGTCGATACCAAGCACCTTGAAGATCCGCTCGTTCTTCGGGTTGTTGATCCGCGCGATGGTCCGGTTCACACCAAACTTGCGCTTGGCTACCTGACAGATAACCAGGTTATCCTCGTCGTCTCCGGTGACGGCCACCACGACGTCCGCTCGATTGGCTCCGGCATCGCCCAGCGTCGAGGCCTCGGCCGCGTCGCCCCGGGTGACCACGCTGCCCAACTCCTCGGCAATCAGATCGCACTTCTTCTTGTCCTTCTCGATGATGAGGACTTCGTGCCCCTCGTTGATCAGGGTCTTGGCCAGGTAGAACCCGACCTTGCCGCCACCACAAACGACGACGTACATTAGCTCCGCTCCAGCATCTGCTTGATCCGCTCGGCCCCGAGTGTGGTTGGGCACACGGTCTCCAGGCCCAGGGTCTGGTAGGCTTCGTTGCGGATCGGGTCGTAGATCCGGGTGATCACCTTCGGCACGCGATAGATCACCTCGGCAACCTGAGAAGCCATGATGTTCGTGTTGTCGGCGTCGGTTACGGCGGCGAACACGTCCGCCTGGTCGATGCCGGCGCGCCGCAGCACGTCCTCGTCGATGCCGGTGCCGACGACGGTCAGACCCCGAAAGCCCGGGGCCAGGCGCCGAAAAGCATCGGCGCTCTTATCGATGATGCCGACCGTGTGTCCCGCGTGGCTGAGCACGTTGGCCAGGCGAGCCCCGACCCGCCCACAACCCAGGATCACGACGCGCACGTTGCCTCCTCCGTCCCCCTTCCCCATCTCCCCGACGCGGCGACGGGGCGACACGTCGGGGGGGCGAACACTCAACTCACGGCCCCGTCGTCGCGCTGATCGGCTCGCGGCAGACCCAGACGCTGCACGGCGCGTTCTTCAGCACGTAGTTTGCCGTCGCCCCCAGGGTGAACTCACCATAGCGCTTCTTGTAGGGTACGCCCATGATGACGACGTCGATCGCGCGCTCCACGGCCTCGTCGACGATCGCCGGGCCGACCTCGCGCGCCTGCATCAGCTCGGTCTCGATCGTTCCCTCGCTGGCTTGCGCGACCTGTTCGGCGTGGTCGAGGACACGCTCGCCCCTCTCGATCTCGGGTTCGATCTCGGCGTCAAGTGGCAGGGTGCGCTTCACTTCGATCACATAGATCACGTAGATGCGTGCTTTGTTGCGCCGCCCCGCGGCCGTCGCGACCTGGAGCGCCTCGTCATCGGTCGAGCTGCCGTTAACGGGGACCAGGATCTTGTCCAGCCGCATCCGTCCCACCTCCGGCTGACTGTTCAGCGCCAGGCTCCGGGTGACGTGCGCCCGTTCTCGCGTTGGACTGACGCTGGCAGATCACTTGAACTGCCCCTGAGTATACACCCTTCCGGCTGCTCTGTGCGAGAAACGTACCCGACGAGGGTCCAGCGCAGATCTGTCGGTGAGTTCTCGCGGGACCAGAAAGCGTGGGAGGCCCAGGCTTGCGGAGTCTGCAACCGCAGATGAGCGCTGCCCTCACCCCTCGCCCCTCTCCCACGGGGAGAGGGGTAGGTATCGGCGGGGGTGGGGTGCTCGGCGGCTGAAGCCGCGAGCTACCTTTACGAAGCCCGCCTGCGCGGGCTCCGAAAGTCGGCGGAGGCCGACTTCGTAAGGGTAGCTCGCGACTGATGAATCTTAACATATTAATCCGGTGTAAGTAGGCC
>JACPQP010000549.1 GCA_016190465.1 Chloroflexota bacterium | reverse complement strand
GGTGAGGGCCGTTCCCACTACTGGGGGAAGGGGAGCGGCATAGCTCCCCCTCTCCCAGTATTGGGACCGGCTCAGGAACGGCGGGCAGGGGGTGAGGGCCGTTCCTGCGCCAGGCGGCTACCGCAATTGTGTGGAGCTCCCGGCGAGCGTGGTTCCCTTGACCCGCGTGGCGGTGTCGCCTATCATGAAAGCGCCCGCGGGTGAACGCCTCGGCAGCGTTCTTCGCGAACCACTCGGGCCACTCGGACCACTCGGACCACTCGAAAAGGAGCCCTATGATACCCATCAACATCGACCCCAACATCGCCAGCATCGGCCCGTTTCTGTTGAGCTGGCACGGCCTGTTCACGGGTTTGGGGATGGTGGCTGGAGTGTGGCTGGCTCTGGTCCTCGCCGCTCGCTTCGGCCTTCCTGAAGACGATATCTACGCAGTTGCTCTCTGGTCCATCTTCGGCGGCATCGTCGGCGCCCGTCTGTTCCACGTCGTCGATGCCCTCGACTACTACGTCCAGAACCCCGTTCGGATCTTCATGATCACCGAGGGAGGGATCGCCGTCTATGGCGCCATCGTCGGCGGGATCATCACCGGCGTCGTCGTCGCCCGGCTCAAGAGGCTACCGGTCGGCACGGTGGTCGACATCGCCTCGCCGGCGCTGATCCTGGGCCAGGCGATCGGCCGGCTGGGAGACGTCATCAACGGTGAGCACCACGCCATCGCCAGCGACCTGCCGTTCAGCGTGGCCTACGTCCACCCCAACACCCTGGGCGACCCCGGCCTGGCCGTCCACCTGGCCGTGGGCTACGAGCTGGTCTGGGATGTCCTGGTCTTTGGGCTCCTGCTGGTGCTGCTGGGCAATCTGCCGCGACCCGGAATGGTCCTCTGGACCTACATTGGCAGCTACTCGCTCGGGCGGTTCTTCATCAGCTTCTTGCGGCTGGACACGGTGGTCGCGTTGGGCCTCCGGCAGGCGCAGATCGTGGCGGTCGTCGGCATAGTCGCGGCGGCAATCGCCCTGGTGTGGCTGGCGACGCGCCGTGTCTCCAAGCCGCAGCCAGAGCCCGTCCCCGCGGACCGGCGACGGCGCCCCCGGGTCACTCGGTAACGTGGAAACTTCCGAGGATGCCTGGAAGAACCGGGCCCACTGGGACAGGATCAGCGACTGGTATCAGGCGCGGCATGGCCCGCAGTTGAACGCCAACGAGTACGCGTGGGGTGTCTGGGCCCTGCCCGAGGATGAGCTGCGTGTGCTGGGAGACGTCGCCGGCAAGGATGTCCTCGAGCTGGGGTGCGGTGGCGCGCAGTGGTCGATCTTCCTGGCCAGGCGCGGGGCCCGACCGGTCAGCCTGGACAACTCGGCCCGCCAGCTCGACCACGCCCGGCGGCTGATGGCGGAGATGGGCGTGAGCTTCCCGCTGATCCACGCCAGCGCGGAGGACGTCCCGCTGGACGCCGGCAGCTTCGACATCGTCTTCTGCGACCACGGCGCGATGTCGTTCGCCGATCCGGTGCGCACGGTGCCCGAGGCCGCCCGGCTCCTTCGCCCTGGCGGCCTGCTGGTGTTCAATATGTCCAGCCCGCTCTGGTCGATCTGCGTGAGTCCGACGAGTGATCGCGTCGAGGACGCCCTGCAAACCGATTACTTTGGGATGCACCGGTTCGAGTACGAGGATCAGCAGGTCGAGTACCAGCTCCCCTACGGCGAGTGGATCCGGCTCTTCCGCCGGAACGGCTTCGTGGTCGAAGACCTCGTCGAGCTCCGCCCGCCGGAGGGCGCAACCACGACCTACGAGGACTACGCCGCGCGGGGTTGGGCCCGGCGGTGGCCGGCCGAGAACATCTGGAAGGCACGCAAGCTGGGATGACTCACTGATCGAGTTATAGCTCACCTCGGTCGGCCTTCTCCAGCCGGGCAAACCAGTCCTCGACGCTTGTGCCGACGAGTTCCTGCTGTCGCCTGACCTCCTCGGAGTCCTGCATCGCCCGCATCACCTCGGCCCGGACGCGGTTGCGCCGCTCCTGGCGGATCAGTCTCGTGATCGCCTCGCGGATGAAATCGCTCTGGGTCGGGTATCGCTCCGGATCACGCACTGTCTCCATCGCCTCCACGGCCGACTCGTCGAGCCGCACGGTCACCATCTTGCCCATCCGCTCACCTCCTGTCTCCAGCGTATCGTATGACAGTATGTATGTCGAGGAGGGGTCCAGGCGCAGTTGCGGATTGGGAGGTCCTTTTGTGTCTTGGTCGTGAGCCGGCGTCTCTCCCTCGTGGCAGGTGGTCATGCTGATGGCCGAACGCAAGATGGCCTAGCCAAAGTTGGCTGGTTGTGCCCCGAACGCATGGCCGCTACAATGGTGGCGTCGGGCGATCGAGCCTGCAGTCTGTCTGCTCGGTCGGCGTTCTTCACGTCAGGGTGGGTATTGCATTGACCAGCACGCCTGCGCCCGCGAACGAAGGCGCTCCCTCTGTCGAGGTCGTCGATGGGAAGCGAGCGCTCGTCGTCGCTGGCTTCGTCCAGTCGTACGCCACCGACGATGCGCGGGTGCTGGATGGCTACTGGTCGGCGATGCTCCCGGATGCTCGGCCCGAGGGGGTGCTCTTGCTGGGGCTGGGCGCGGGCACCGTTGCTCACCTGCTGACTCGACGCTTCGGCCCGATCCCGATCGTCGGGGTGGAGGCCGACGATCGGGTGGTCGCGCTCGGCCGGGCCTACTTTGGGCTCGACGCGCTGCCCAACCTCGCCGTCATCGTCGCCGACGCCTTCGCCTACGTCGCCGCGACGCCCGTACCGAACCGGCGGTTCGACCTCATCCTCGTGGACCTCTACCGGGGCGGCGAACTGGCGCGCGGCACGCTGGCCAAGCCGTTCCTCCGTACCCTGAAGCGCCTGCTCGCACCCGGCAGCATCGGCGTCAACCTGATGCGCGACCGCCGGCTCGACGAGCGCCTCCACCGACTGCGACAGGTCTTCCGCGAGGTCCGGCTACAGGAGGCGGGGAAGAACGTCGTGGTGTGGTGTCGATAGCGATGAGTACGGACCGCCCTCACCCCCAACCAGCGTTCCTGATCGCGGCCCACGCTGCGGGAGAGGGGAGCCGCCCTCACCCCCATCCCCTCTCCCAGACCGCGGGAGAGGGGGGACCGCCTTCGCCTCGCCGGCGAAGGCTCCCCCGGCGCCTGTTGCTCGCGGTCGCGGCGACCTGGCCGCTCCTGGCCGCGTGCGACGGCCCTCACCCCCTACCCCCTCTCCCACAGGGCGAGGGGGAACGCCCCTCCCTTGTCTCCAACCGCCGTTCCTCATCGCGGCCCACGCCGCGGGAGAGGGAGGGCGCCGCGGCTCCTGTCGATGGCGCTTCCACCGCTGCGGCCATCCTTCCGGCGCCCTCCCCCACCGTCACCCCCAACCCCCGACCGGTGGACTCGGCGGCAGAGCGACCAACCGACCCCGTCATCCCGTCGCCGCCCTCACCCCCTACCCCTCTCCCACGGGGAGAGGGGCGAGGGGTGAGGGC
>JACPQP010000546.1 GCA_016190465.1 Chloroflexota bacterium | reverse complement strand
TCAGTCGTCAGTAGCGCCAGTCCGCCGTCGGGCAGCCTCCGACTGACGGCTGCCTGCTGGTTACTTGTGGCCACGTACTGTAACACCTGTCAGCAGTTTGCTACGTCTGTCAGCAGGCTTGTGGCGGGACAAGCGAGACCCGAGGGGCGGTGAACAATCAGTGGGCACGGCGCAGCACGTCGACGTTCCCGGAGCCTCCCTCTGGACAGTGCGCCAGGGCGATGGCCCCGCTCTGGTGCTCTGCCACGGCGGCCCCGGGCTGTGGGACTACCTGGGTCCCGTGGCCGACGCGGTTGACGATCTTGCTACCGTGTACCGCTACGACCAACGAGCTTGCGGCCGATCGACGGGTGATTCTCGGTACGACATGGCCATTGCCATCGCGGATCTGGAAGCCCTGCGGGAGCACTGGGGTGTGGAGCGGTGGGTAGTAGCGGGCCACTCCTTCGGAGCCACGTTGGCCCTGGCCTACTGCCTGACGCATCCGAGCCGAGTGAGCGGCCTGATCTACCTCTCGGGGACGGGCGTCGACTCTGCCTGGCACGCCGAGTACCGGGCGAACCGGGCCGCCCGCCTCGGTCCCGAAGGGCAACGCCGGCTGTCCGAGCTCCAGGCCCGGCTCTCGCTCGCGCGCGGCGAGGAGTTTGCCGCCGTCAGTCGAGCCTACTCGGAGCTCTACCTGTCCACCGACCTCGCGGACCCGACCCACATGCGCCGGGTGATGCCGTCTCTCTTCATCGAAGGCATGCATCCTAAGCAGGAGGTGAACCGGTTGCTTGGCGAGGATGCCAACCGCTTCGTGGAGAGTGCAGGTCTGCCCGAGCAGCTCGCGGCATGTCCAACGAGAGCCCTGATCGTTCACGGCGAGGCCGATCCCCGTCCCGTGTGGGCAGCCCGCAAGCTGGCCGGACTGCTGCCATGCGCCGCTCTGGTCACGATCCCCGACGCCGGCCACTACCCCTGGCTGGAACGCCCCGACGTTTTTCGTGACACGCTACGTAGCTTCCTGGCAGCCCCGTGAAAAGCGGGGAAAAGGCGTCGCTTTTCTCTGGTTGACAACCGGTCAGCGGACTGCTACACTTTTTCATGCCACCTGTCGGACCGTCGATTCTCCCGATATGGGCGAGGACCGATACTCGCGGCAAGTCGAGGCGCAGTTGCCGTCCGAATGAACGAATCCTCGCAAGGGGATTGAAACGACGCCGTCGTCGAACGCCGAGCCGTTCCGCGTAACTCGGAGGGACGTCAAGCGATGGAGCAATTGACACCCGAGCAAACGTCTCGGGAAGTGGCGTCGATGCCCCGAGGCGTGGCCGTGAGCGGTCCAGCGCCATTGCCGTTTTCCCGGCGGGGCGACCGGGCGCCCCGCTCGGAGCACGAGGCTGCCGTCCTCCTCGAGATCGCCCAGACCGCGGGATCCACCCTCGACCTCAACGAGGTGCTCGACCGGGTCGTGGAGCGAACGGCCAGCCTGACCGGAGCGGATCGGTGTAGCATCTGGTTGCTCGACCCCTCGCAGGAGCGCCTGCTGCCGGCCGCTCTGTACGGCATGGATCCGGTCTTCACTGCCCGCTGGAAGCGGCGCCCCCTGCTGCTGCGTGATGAGCGGTTGTCGCAAGAGGTCATCGCGCGGGGGCAGCCCGCCATCGTTTTCGACGCCGAAACTGACCCGCGCACGGATAAGCAGGCGGTCGCCCTGTTTCGCGACAGGTCGATCCTGGTCGTTCCGCTGTTGACCAGGGGACGGGTCATCGGCACGCTGTTCCTCAACCACGTCGGCCGGCCATACTCGTACACCGAGCAGGATGTCGCCATCACCTGCGCGATCGCCAGCCAGGCTGCTGTCGCCATCGAGCACGCCCAGCTCTTCGAGGAGACGCGCCGCAAGAACGATGAGCTGCGCGCCGCCTTCCGCCGGGTGGGCGACGCGCTCGCCGCGGGGATGGACCTGAGCGAGACGCTGCAACTGATCGTCGACCTGGCGACCGAGATGATCCACGGGACGGTTGGCTGCCTTCAGTTGCTCGACCAGTTTGGGCAGCTCCGCGTGAAGGCCGCCTGCGCGCTGACCGCCGCCGAGGCCACGGCCGAGATCGCCGCCCGCTGGCGCCCCTTCAGCGACGAGATCATGCGTTCCTCTCGGCCGGTCCACCTGCCTGACGCACACGCGGCCGATCAGGCACCAGCCCTGTCGCCGCCTGTTCGCTACCGCTCCTACGTCGGCGCGCCACTGCGACTTCGGGGTGCAACTATCGGCACCCTGGTCGTCTGGCATCCCCAGCCGCACCGCTTCTCGCCCGAGGGGGTCGATCTCCTCGCCTCGTTCGCGAACCAGGCGGCCGTCGCCATCGACAACGCGCGCCTCTTCTCGGCGCTCCAGTCCCGCGTGACCGAGTTGTCCGAAGCCCTCCAGGAGAACGCCTCGCTGCTCGACCGGCTCGAGCGGGAGAAGGAGCAACTCGACGCGATCTTCCGGAACACGTCGGACGCGATCTACCTGGTGGATAACACGCTGCACATCGTCGCGTTCAACCCGGCAGCCGAGCGTCTGCTCGGCGTCCCTTCGGCCAAGGCGATTGGCGCCTCGTGTTCCGAAGTGTTCCTGTGTGGCAGCCAGGCCAACGGCACCGAGTGCCAGCACGGCTGCCCGGCGCGGAAAGTCTTCGAGCAGCGGCAGGCCATTCCCTACGTCGAATCGGCCGTAGAGGCCGCCACGGGCCGCCGGATCGACGTCGCCGCCAGTTACTCCTACATCCCCTCGGGCCCCGATGGGGGGTTCTGCGTGGCGATCGTCCGCGACATCAGCCGGTTCCGCGAGGTGGAGCGACTGAAATCTGACTTCGTGTCGATGGTGTCGCACGAGCTGCGCACGCCGCTCGCCGTGATCAAGGGCTACGCGGCGACGCTGCTCAACCCCACGCTCCAGTTGGGCCCGGAGCGGCAGACGCGTTACCTCTGTGGCATCAACGAGGCGTCGGATCGTCTGACACGCCTGATCGACAACATCCTCTCGGTCTCCCGCCTGGAGTCCGGCCGGCTCCGCCTGAACGTCCAGCACGTCGACCTGACCGACCTCATCGTCCGGCTGGTCAACATCTTCCAGGCGCAGGCGCCGCGTCACCAGATCGCGTTCCACCCTGGCGAGCCCCTCTGGCTGCACGCCGACCGGGACCAGGTCGAGTTGGTGCTGGCCAACCTGGTCTCCAACGCGGTAAAGTATTCGCCCGGTGGTGGCACGATCGTCGTCGAGGCGTCGTCCGCTAGCACCGGGGTGCTCGTTCGGGTGCGCGATGAAGGATGGGGAATCCGACCGGATCAGCTCCCGCACGTCTTTGAGAAGTTCTACCGCGGCGAGGCCGCGAAGAGCGGCCGTCTTCCGGGCACCGGCCTCGGGCTCTACATTTGCCGGAGCATCGTCGAGCTTCACGGCGGCCAGATCTGGGTGGAGAGCGCGCCGCAGCGTGGCAGCACGTTCAGCCTCCTGCTGCCGTGGGTGCCGCCGGCCTCGGAACCGGCCTCCTTCGATCACTCAGAGGAACCGTCCAGTGACGACAACCTGACGGACCTATGCCCGGTCACTGATCGACCGGCGGAATCACCGGCGGAAGCACCCGCGGAAGCAATGGAGCAAGCGCACGATGCTGATGCGAGGCAAGTCATCTGAAGGTCGCATTTTGATCGTCGACGATGACCTGGACATCTGCGAGATCGTCCAGGTCAATCTGGAAGGGGCCGGATTTGAGGTCCTCCAGGCGCACGACGGGCAGTCGGGCCTGGAGCTCGCCCGCCAGGAGCGCCCCGACCTCGTCATCCTGGACGTGCTGTTACCTCGCCGCGATGGCTGGTCCGTCCTCACCACGATGCAAGCCGATCCCCACCTGGCACATACGCCGGTCCTTATGTTAACATGTTGCAGCGAGGACGACGATGTGCTTCGTGGACTCACGGCGGGCGCCGTGGAGTATATCACCAAGCCGTTTGCGCCCGAGCAGATCGTCGCCAGCGTCCGGCTACTGTTGGGCGTTTTCGACCGTTCTGCTCGCGAGCGCCGTCGCCGCCGATTGATCGCCTGGCGGCAACGTCTCGCCCGACTGGCGCATCCATCCAGCGCCTGACTCAGTAGGTATCAGGAGTTCTTGATGGTTTTGGGGACACCCCTAAACCCCGCCAGGACGGGCTCCGCCCGTCCTGGACCTTCCCGAGGCCATCGCGAACCTTCAGCGACCTGCTTCGGGTGTCGGGAGTCGGGTGCCAGGGGTTGGGGGTCGGGTGCCAGGGCTCCGGCTCCCGACACCCGACCCCCGACCCCCGATACCCAACCCTCGAGACCTGGCACCTGAAACCCAAATCGAGGAGGCGTGATGCTCCGGCCCAAAGTCCTGGTCATCGAAGATGAACTCGCCCTCGCCGACGTACTCCACTCAAACCTGGAAGGAGCTGGCTACGACGTCGTCGTGACGACGGACGGACTCGCTGCGCTGGATGCGTTCGAACGTGAGCGCCCCGACCTGGTGACGCTCGATCTGCGTATCCCCACCATCTCCGGCTTTCGCCTGCTTCAACTGATCAAGCGAGCGCAGGATGGGGCGGGCGTGCCGGTCATCGTCATCTCGGCGCTCAGCTTCGAGGAAGGCGAGGAGGTCGCCCACCACGGCGCCGACGATTACGTGACCAAGCCGTTCGAGCCGTCCGATCTCGTCGCCCGAGTGGACTACCTCCTGCGTCGTCGCAACGGCAGATAAGAAACACCACTGGCGGGACACACCATGCTCTTGGGCGCAATGAACCACCCGCAGCGCGACGTCTGCGCCGAGATCGCCGCGTTCCGGGCCCACGGCTTCGACTACATCGACCTGACGCTGGAGCCACCGTGCGCGCGAGCGGCAATCGTCGACGTCGCGGCCGTTCGCCAGACGCTACGGGATGCTGACTTGCCCGCGGTGGGGCACACCCCCTGGTACCTGCCGATTGCTTCGGCGATCGAGGAGCTTCGCGCGGCGGCGCTGCGCGAAGCGATCGCCTGTTTCGACGTCTTCGCCCGGCTCGGAGTCGAGAGAGTGAACGTCCATCCCGACCGTCGGGTGCCGATGCACGACTGGGAGGTGATCCTCCGCCGCAACCTGGAGTCGCTCGGATATCTGATCGACGAAGCCAGCCGCCGGGGTCTCCAACTCATGCTGGAGAACATTCCCGGGGAGTTCAACCGGTCAGCCGACCTTCGGCGGATCCTCGACGCCCTGCCGGAGCTCGGCTTTCACCTGGACGTCGCCCACGCCCACCTGCTGACGCCGACGAACCTCACCGATGACTTGCTCGCGGCGTGCAGCCACCGGCTCGTCCACGTCCACGTGAGCGATAACCGGGGCGGCGAGGCCGACCTGCACCTCCCGCTCGGAGCCGGCCTGATCGACTGGCGGCAGATTGTCAATTCGCTTCGTCGGATCGGCTACGACGGCACGGTGACGCTGGAGGTCTTCACCTCTGACCGGGACTACCTGCTGATGAGCCGCGACAAGTTCCGGCGTCTCTGGGAGAGCGCCTGACGGGGTTGAGTCCGCCCCCCTCTCCCCCTCACCCCTCTCCCACCAGGGGCGAGGGGTGAGGGCAGCCCCCGGGCGTGCGGATGGTTGATCGCTGGCCGCTACGCGTGCAGCACGCCGATCCGGTTGGTCATCGCGTCACACACCCAGATTGTGCCGTCGTCGGCCCGCGTCATGCCGTGCATCTCGAAGCCTTCGACAGTGAACCGGTCGAGTATGGTCCCGGTCGACGGATCGAGGGTGTAGACAACCCCGCCGTTCGTCTCCACACACGTCAGCTTCCCCTCGTGCCAGAAGATGCCGTGTGAGCGACGGGCCGGAAAGGGGATCTCGCTCACGAGCTCGCCGGTCTCGGCGCTGATCTGCTGGATCGACAGCAGCCCGGGACGCGTGACCCAGAGGCTCCCGTCGTGGTATTCCAGGCCGTGGATGCCGCCTTCGTACGGCTTGGGCAGGACGAGCGCGGCGGTGCACCAGCCGGCCTTCGGGTCGTGCCGGTAGACTACCGCCGGCCGCGTGTTGGACGCCGGCCAGATGCTCCCCCCGCCGGCCGTGATGCCGCTCAAGTTACGACCGGGGCCGGGGAATCGGGTCAACACCGCGCCGTCTCCATAGCTCACCAGGTAGACAAAGTTGTCCTCCTGGTCGCAGACCCACAGCCCCTCCGGCGTCGCCTGAAGGCCGTTGGCCTTGGGGCCGGGTCCAGGAAAGAGAACCTGCACTGTCGCCATCGCACTGTTCCTCCTACTCGTCGCAGTTGTCATCGCGTGGGGTTCCCCCTCTCCCCCTACCCCCTCTCCCAC
>JACPQP010000544.1 GCA_016190465.1 Chloroflexota bacterium | reverse complement strand
GATGGTTTTGGGGACACCCCAAACCCCGCCAGGACGGGCTCCGCCCTTCCTGGACCTTCCCGGGACGCAGGTGAACTTTCCGAGACCTACTTAGCCCGGCGTGGTCGTGGTACCGCCGTGCGTGCCGAAGGGAAGGGACTCCTTGCTTGAAGCGATCCTCATCGTGTTCGTCGTCGTCGTCGCGCTGGTGTCGCTCGCCCAGCTTCTCTTGCTCGGGTTGCTGATCTACCTCGTCTGGAAGCTCAAGGGCATCGTGTCGCGGGTGCCGAGCCAGGTCAGTCCCGTGCTCCAATCCGCGCAGCAGACCGCGACCGCGGTCCAGGGCACCGCCAACTTCATGGCCACGCGGGCTGCCGGGCCACTGATTCGGATGCTGGCGCTGATCGCCGCGACGGAGCGATTTGTGCAGGTGCTGGTGGGCAGCCGGCGGCGGGCGTAAGGAGCGGGGGAGGGGCGTATCGATGAGCCGGAGCTTTTGGGTCGGCGTTGTCGTCGGGGGCGTGGTGGGCTACGCGATGGCCGGCGGTTTTGGGGAACGCCTCCGCCCCTCGACCGTGGAGGCGCTGCCGGCCGAGGTGCGGCGGGCGCTGGTGGTGGTCGAGCGCGCGCCCGAACTCGCCCGGATGCTGGCGGCCACCGGGCGAGCGCGCTGGGGCGAGGCGCTGCTCGAGGCCCGGGCGGCGGCTCAGCGGTGCGAGGCGGAGCTGCGCGCCGAGCTAGAGGTGGCGAAGAGGCAGGGACGGGTGAAGGAGACAGGTTGACCAAGTCACGCAACTCGAAACAGAGAGCCGAGCGTGAGCCCGAGGAGAGAATCCTGGTGTCGATGCGCGTGGAAGACCAGGTCATCCCGGCGCCGGGCTCGATCACGCGCCCCTGCGACGACTGTGGGAGACCGGTCTGGGTGGCGCCGTCGAGCCGGCGCCACCTGGGCGATCGCTGCCCCGTGATCTGCATGGCCTGCCACCGGAAGCGGCTGTCCACCGGCGAGCCTGTCCAGTACGAGCTTGCCCCGGGCGCTGTGGAAGAGGCCCGGGCGACAGTGGGGATCATCGACCACCTCATCGACCAGATGGTAGCGGACATCGTCCGGGGTCGCCCGAAGGAGCAGATGGATTGAGGCGTCCCCGGCATTTGGCACCGAGCCTGGGCCGTGGTATAATCCCCCGTCGGGGCGCCTTGCGGCGCTGCCGCCAACTTCCGCCCGCCGAGGAGTTGCCGTGCAGACGGACTGGGGCAATTGGGGCTACGTCGCCCTCTTCCTGCTGATCGCCACTGGCTTCGCGTTCATCCCCCTGGTGCTCTCCCCGCTGATCCGCCCGCGCAACCCGAATCCGGTGAAGCAGGCGACCTACGAGTGCGGCATCGAGACCGTCGGCACGTCGTGGATCCGCTACTACGCCGGCTTCTACGTCTACGCGCTCGTCTTCGTGGTGTTCGACGTCGAGACGATCTTTCTCTATCCCTGGGCAGTCGCCTTCGGGCTGCTCAACTGGTTCGCGCTGATCGAGATGGCCATTTTCATCGGGATCCTCCTGGTTGGCCTCGTCTACGCCTGGAAGAAGCAGGCGCTCCGCTGGTGGTAGACCGACGAGCGAGGGGCGACACGGCGATCTGGCCTGAGTACCGCCGCGCGTCGGCGCTGGCTTGACGGCTGGGAATTGAGGGCTGAGATTTGGACGCTCTGAACGCTGTCTCCAACTTCATCTCGAACGTCCTCCCGATCCTCCGCGACCTGCTGGCTGGGCTGCTCAACAACTTCCTGCCGGGCTGGCTCACCGAGATCGTTATGTCGATTGTCAGCATCTCCGTGTTCCTCGCTTTCGCGACGATCGTGGTGATGAGCCTGACTCTGGTCGAGCGCCGGGTCATCGCCTTCATGCAGAACCGCCTCGGGCCGAACCGGGTCGGGCCGCAGGGCGTGTTGCAACCGGTGGCCGACGTGATCAAGCTGTTCGCGAAAGAGGACATCATTCCGGCGAATGCGGATCCCTGGGTCTACCGACTGGCGACGACGGTAATGGTGATCCCGGCGCTGCTGATCTACGCGGTGATCCCGTGGTCGCAGAACATGGTCATCGCCAACCTGAGCATCGGCATCCTGTACTTCGTCGCGATATCGAGCGTGTCGGTCGTTGGCCTGCTGATGGCGGGCTGGGGCTCGAACAACAAGTTTGCCTTGCTGGGGGCGATGCGGGCCGCCGCCCAGGTGATCAGCTACGAGATCCCGCTGGTCTTCTCGATCATCGGGGTAGCGATGCTCGCCGGCTCGCTCTCGACCGTCGACATCGTCAACGCCCAGCGCGTGCTCTGGTTCATCGTCCTCCAGCCGGTCGCCTTCTTCGTCTTCTTCACGGCGGCGACCGCGGAGCTGAACCGGACGCCCTTCGACCTGATGGAGGCCGAGTCGGAGATCGTGGCCGGCTACCACGTCGAGTACAGCGGGGTGCGCTTCGCGCTGTTCTTCCTGGCAGAGTACCTGAACGGCTTCGCGGTGGCCGCGCTGGCGACGACGATGTTCTTTGGCGGCTGGCTGAGCCCGGTAGAGACGATCGGCAACTGGTTCGGCTGGAACCTGCCACCGCTGTTGCCGCCGTACGCGTGGTTCTTCCTGAAGACGTACCTGCTGTTCTTCATTCTGTACTGGCTGCGGGGCACGCTGCCCCGGGTGCGTATCGACCAGTTGATGGGGCTGGCCTGGAAAGTCCTTCTGCCGCTGGCCCTGGCCAACCTCGCGCTGACGAGCATCGGGCTGTATCTGTATCGGGTCATCACGACGTGAGGACAATCGAAATTGAACGCGGATAGCTACGTGGCGATTGCCTTCTGGATCCTGGCGATCGGCATGGTGCTGGCGGCCTACGCGGTCGTCGCCCTGCCGCGCATCATCCACAGCGCGCTGGCGCTGGTGCTGTTCTTCTTCCAGATCGCCGGCCTGTACGTGCTGCTCCGGGCCGAGTTCATCGCCGCCGTCCAGGTCATCATCTACGTCGGGGCGGTGACGGTGCTCTTCCTGTTCGCCATCATGCTGACGAACCGGAGCTACGCGCCGGACAGCAACCCGGCGAACCGGCAGTGGATCGCGGCCGGGGTGGTCTCGCTGGGCCTGCTGGGCACGCTGCTGGCCACGCTCGGCCGGCAGACCTGGCCGACGGGCGGACAGGTGCCGGCGAACGCCACCGTCTTGCTTGGCCAATTGATGCTGGGGCCGTTCATCCTGCCGTTCGAGATCGCGGCGATCCTGCTGCTCGTGGCGATGGTCGGGGCGATTGTGATCGCCCGGGAGAGCTAGAATGATCACCCTACAGCATTTCCTCGTGCTCAGCGCGGTCATCTTCTCGATCGGGCTGTATGGGGCGCTGGCCAAGCGGAATGTCGTGGCCGTGCTAATGTGCATCGAGCTGATGTTCAACGCGGTGAACATCACGCTGGTCGCCTTCGCACGCTACCTGCCGGCCACCGCGGGGAACCCCTACGGGCCGCTGACTGGCCAGGTCTTCGCGCTGTTCATCATTGCCGTCGCCGCGGCCGAGGCGGCGGTCGCCCTGGCGATCATCCTGGCGGTCTACCGGACTCGCCGCTCGGTCAACGTCGAAGACGTGAACCTGCTTCAGTCGTGAGGTAGAGAGGTATGCGATGCCGTCGACGCTGTGGCTGATCCTGCTCCTTCCCGTCGTCTCGCTGGCCCTGATCACCTTGCTTCGTCCGGCCCCCCGCTGGAGCGGCCGCCTGACGATCCTCGCGATTGGCGGCTCGTTCGTCTTCTCGGTCGTCGCGTTCTTCGAGATGCTGACGCGCCAGCAGGCCGCGGTCGCCGCGCACCAGGAGGTCGAGCCGGTCGTCTCGATGGTGCCGTGGTTCCAACTGGGGAAGACCTCGTTCGAGGTAGGCGTGCTGGCCGACCCGCTGGCGGCGATCATGCTGCTGGTCGTGACCACGGTGAGCCTGCTCGTTCAGGTTTACTCCCAGGGATATATGGCCGGCGATCCGGGGTATCGCCGCTACTTCGCCTTTATGTCGCTCTTCACCTTCTCGATGCTCGGGCTGGTGCTGGCGCCGAACTTCCTCCAGATGTTCATCTTCTGGGAGCTGGTCGGCGTCTCGTCGTATCTGCTGATCGGCTTCTGGTATCACAAGCCCGAGGCGGCCTACGCCGCGAAGAAGGCGTTCATCACGACACGCCTGGGCGATCTTGGCTTCCTGGTCGGCATCCTGATGCTCTACGCCTACACCGGCACGTTTGACTTCCACCAGCTCCAGGCAGCCGTGAAAGTCGGCGCGCTTGGCGGCGCCGTGCTCTCCACCGCGATGGTGCTGGTGTTCATGGGCGCGGTCGGCAAGTCGGCGCAGTTCCCGCTCCACGTGTGGCTGCCGGACGCGATGGAGGGCCCGACGCCGGTCTCGGCGCTGATCCACGCGGCGACGATGGTCGCGGCCGGCGTCTACCTGGTCGCCCGGGCCTTCCCGCTCTTCCAGGCGGCGCCGACGGCGCTGATGGTCGTCGCAGTCGTCGGCGGCTTCACCGCCTTCTTCGCGGCGACGATGGGCCTGGTGATGAGCGACATCAAGCGGGTGCTCGCCTACTCGACGGTGAGCCAGCTTGGCTACATGATGCTCGGGCTGGGGGTCGGCGCCCTCTCGGCGGGGATGTTCCACCTGTTCACCCACGCCTTCTTCAAGGCGCTGCTGTTCCTGGCGGCCGGCTCGGTGATCCACGGGGCGATGGAGCAGGACCTGTTCAAGCTGGGCGGGCTTCGTCGCCACATGCCCTGGACGGCGCTGACCTTTGCCATCGGGGGGCTCTCGCTGGCGGGTGTCCCGCCACTGGCCGGGTTCTGGAGCAAGGACGAGGTCCTGACGGCGGTATACCACTCCGGTAACGGTCTGCTGCTGGCGCTCGGCCTGCTCACCGCCTTCATGACCGCGTTCTACATCACCCGGGCCTGGCTCCTGGCGTTTGCCGGCGAGTGGCGGGGCGCGGCGGCCGCGCCCCCTCTACCCCCGGGGTACGCCCTCACCCCTCGCCCCTCTCCCACGGGGTACGCCCTCACCCCTGGCCCCACTCCCACAGGGAGAGGGGTAGGGGGTGAGGGCGTACCCGCGGCAGGGAGTGAGGCGGGGCACGGGGGCAGCCACGGCGGCTCACCCGGCGCCCACGCCCACGAGTCGCCAGCCGTGATGGTCGTCCCGCTCCTGATCCTGGCTGTCCCATCGGTCGTGGCGGGGTTCCTCGGCCTACCCGGCGCGAACTGGTTCGGCTCGTTCCTGCACGGCGAGGAGGAGTCGGCTGCCGAGGGGATCGTCATCGCCAGCTCGGTCGTCCTGGCCGGGCTGGGCATCCTGCTCGGGTATCTCACTTACGGGGCGCGGGCGATCTCGGCCGAGGGGCTCACCGCGGCGTTCCGCCCGATCCACGCGCTGCTGGTGAACAAGTATGGCCTGGACGACCTGTACGGTTGGCTGGTGAACCGGCTGTACGTCGGCATCTCGCTGGCACTCGCGTGGTTCGACCAGCGCATCGTCGACGGCCTGGTAAACCTCGTCGCCTGGCTCGCGGCCCAGGTGGGCCGGGGCGTCACCCGGACCGCGACCGGCCAGTTGCCGAACTATGCGCTGGCGGTGTTCGCGGGGGTGGTTGTCATCGCCAACGTGGTGGCGGTCGTCGCGGGAAGGTGAGGAAGAGATAAATGTTTCCACTGCTTTCGGCCATCATCTTCCTGCCGGTGCTCGGCGCGGTGCTGATCGCGCTGACGCCGCGCGCGCGGGTGACGCTCATCCGGGCGCTGGCCTTTGTGTTCTCGGGCGCGGCGCTGGCGCTAGCGCTGGCTCTTTTCGCCGGCTTCTCGCGCAACGTCGCGACGCCCCAGTACGTGGAGCGGGCGGCGTGGATCCCCCAGCTCGGCATCAGCTACTTTCTGGGCGTCGACGGGCTCAGCCTGCCGTTCATCGTACTGACCGCGATGCTCACTTTCCTGGCGGTGATCGCCTCGTGGCACATCGAGCTGCGGCCGAAGGAGTATTTCGCGCTGATGCTCGTGCTCGAGACGGGCGTGCTGGGCGTCTTCTCTTCGCTCGACTTCCTGCTCTTCTTCCTGTTCTGGGAGGTCGAGCTGATCCCGATGTACCTGCTGATCGGGACCTGGGGCGGCCCCCGGCGGGAGTACGCCGCGATCAAGTTCGTCATCTACACGCTGGCCGGAAGCGCCTTGATGCTCGTCGGCATCCTGACGCTCTACTTCTTCGGCTCGGCCCACACCTTTGATATGCTCGCGCTCCGCCAGCAGGGGATCGACCCGGTCGTGGCGACGTTCGCCTTCTTCCTGGTCTTCTTCGGCTTCGCGGTGAAGCTCCCGTCCTTCCCGTTTCACACCTGGCTGCCGGACGCCCACGTCGAGGCGCCGACGGCGGTCAGCGTGCTGCTCGCGGGCGTCCTGCTGAAGATGGGCGGGTACGGGATGCTCCGAGTGAACGTCGGGATGATGCCGGACGTGCTGGCGGCGAACGCGCCGTTCATCGGCGCTCTGGCGGTGGTGAGCATCCTGTACGGCGCCGCGGTCTCGACCGTCCAGCACGACCTCAAGTCGCTGGTGGCCTACTCATCGGTCAGCCACATGGGCTACGTGCTGCTGGGCATCGCCGCGCTGACGCCGGGCAGCCTGGGGGGCGCCGCGGTGCAGATGTTCACCCACGGGCTGATCACCGGTCTCCTGTTCCTGCTCGTCGGCGTGGTCTACGAGCGCACGCACACGCGGATCATCGCGAGCATGGGCGGGCTGGCCCCGCGTATGCCGCTGATCGCGACGATCTTTGTGATCGCCGGCCTGGCCTCGCTTGGCCTGCCGGCCACGGCCGGGTTCATCGGCGAGTTCGCGGTTTTCGTCGGCGCGTATCCGTCGCTGCCCTGGCTGACCATCGTGGCGATCTTCGGAGTGGTGGCGACGGCCGGGTACATCCTGTGGATGCTCCAGCGCGTCTTCTTCGGCCCACCGAACCCCCGCTGGGCGGCGCTGACCGACGCCAACCGCTGGTTCGAGGTGGCGCCGCTGGTCACGCTCGCCGCGCTGGTGCTGGTGGTGGGCATCGTCCCTTCGCTGCTGACCGACATCATCCAGGCCAGCGTTCCTGGCCTGGCGTCGTCGCCGCTCCTGACGGCCGCGCGCTGAGCCAGGGGCAGACCATCTGTGTTCATCTGCGGTTCCATCCGTTCTCATCACTTCGCTGAGGAGGGGTGACTTTGCCAGCCATCACAACTGATCTGAACATCGCCTTGCTCGCCCCGGAGCTGGCGCTGGCGGTCGTCGCACTGGTGGTGATCGGGCTCGACCTGGTGTTGCCGGCGGAGCGCAAGTCGCTCCTGGCCTACCTGGGAGTGCTTGGGCTGATCGCCGCCGGGGCGCTGGCCGTCGGGCTGGGTGGCTCGACTCAGGTCGGCTACGCCGGGACCTGGATCGTCGATCCGGTGGCCATCTTCTTCAAGCTGCTCTTCCTCATCGCCGCCGCCTTCGTCCTGCTCAGCTCCATCGACTACATCCGGCGGCGGACGGACTACCAGGGCGAGTACTACGCCGTGCTCCTCTTCGCGACGACCGGTATGCTGATGATGGCAAGCGCACGGGAGCTGATCACCCTCTATCTGGCGCTGGAGCTGACCAGCATCAGCCTGTATGTCCTGGCTGGCTTCCTGAAGGGGGAGAAGACCTCGGCCGAGGCCGGGATCAAGTACCTGGTGCTCGGCGCGGTCTCGTCGGCGGCGCTGCTCTACGGGATGGCGTTGACGTTCGGCCTCACCGGGACGACGGTCCTGCCAGACATCGCCCGGCAGATCGCGGCCAACCGCGTCGAGACATCGCCGCTCTTAATGGTCGCGCTGGTGCTGGTGGCGGCCGGGTTCGGGTTCAAGGTGGCGGCGGTGCCGTTCCACCTCTGGGTGCCCGACGTCTACCAGGGCGCGCCGACGCCGGTCACCGCTTTCCTCTCGGTCGCCTCGAAGGCGTCCGGTTTCGTCATCCTGCTGCGGGTTTTCACGGTGGCCTTCGCCGGCCTCACGCCGGTCTGGGCTGGCCTCTTCGCCGTGCTGGCGGCGGTCACGATGACCGTCGGGAACGTGGGGGCGCTGCGCCAGACGAACGTGAAGCGGCTGATGGGCTACTCGAGCATCGGCCAGGCCGGCTACGCGCTGATGGCCTTCGCGGCTTTCCTGCCAGGCCAGTCGCCGGCGGTTAACAGCGCCACGGCCGCGACCAACAGCGCGACGGTCTCGGCGCTGCTGTTCTTCTTGCTGGCCTACGCGCTGACCAACCTGGCGGTGTTCGCCGCGATCATCCACGTCTCGAACCGGCTCGGGAGCGACGAGCTGGCCGACTACGCCGGGCTCTCCGGCCGGGCGCCCGTGCTCAGCCTGGCGCTGTTGCTCGGTCTGCTCTCGCTGGTCGGCTTGCCGCCGATGGTCGGCTTCTGGAGCAAGATCTACCTGTTCTACTCGGTATTCAACGCCGGGGTGATCTGGCTGGTGGTGGTCGCGCTGCTGAACAGCGCGCTGGCGGCCTCCTATTACCTCAGGATCATCCACGCGATGTATCTGCGGCCGGCGCCGGTCGACAAGCCGCTGGCCGCCGACGCGCCGCTCGGTCTGGCGCTCGCGGCGTCCGTCATCGCGGTCGTCGTGCTGGGGCTGCTGCCAAGCCCGGTCTTCCAGGCGGCGGCCAGCGCGGCGGCGAACCTGCGACCGTAGCTGGCCGAGCCAGCAGCGCGACCGATCCCCCCAGCACCATTCCTCCCACCACGTCGCTGAGCCAGTGGTAGCCGAGGTAGACGCGGGAGAGGCCAAAGGCGACGGCGATGGCCAGGAGCGCCACGCGGGCGGCAATCGGCCAGCCTCGTCCGGCGCCCATGGCTAGCCAGCCGAACACGAGGAAGAAACCGGTCCGCATCGCGTGGCCGCTCGGGTAGGAGCCGACCGTTGTCACCGCCAGAAAGGGGTAGTGGACGCTGCGATAGAACTCGACGCCGGGTGGTGGCTGGTCGATCAGCAGCTTCATCGCGAACTCGATCGGCACGGCGAGGACGAACGCGAGCGGCGCGAGCGACCACCGGCCACGGCCCCGGCGCCAGAGCAGGCCGGCGGCGACCAGCCCGTAGACCACGGATAGCTCGGCGGCAACCGCGACACCGGCAGCAGCACCGATCGCGTCGAGGAAGGGCCCGGCCACAAGCTGCTTGGCCCGGGTGGTGGCCTGGTCGACCCCGGCCAGCGCTCGCCAGTGGACCAGCGCCGAGAGCGCGGCGAAGGCCGCGAGGCCGGCGATGCCTCCGACCAGGCTTCTGGCGAGAGGCGGCGCGCTGCCGGATGGGATTGGCATACGGGACTGCTCCTCGGGGATTGCTTCTCGGTGGCGCTCAGTGTAGCATGGCGAAAGGCGCTCGGCGACTAAAGTCGCGAGCTACCTTTACGAAGTCGGCCTTCGCCGACTCAAGCAGCCCGCGCAGGCGGGCTTCGTAAAGGTAGCCGCGACTTCAGTCGCCAGGCCCGCCGTCGGCGTGGCGCTTGCGCCAGGTTATTTCGATAATCTTCATAAGTCGCGAGTCAGACCGAGACGTGAGCAAGGAGAAATGGACTCGACGAACGTGGCCGGCGTCTCGCCTGACGAGGCACCGATCGCACCAGCTCCGGAGCGACCCATTGTCAACGTCGTCGGCGAACGGGTGGCGCTCGGGCCGGTGCGCCGCGACCTGATCCCCACCTACCAGCGCGGGATCAACGACCTGGGCACGCTGCGCACGCTGGGTGTGCCGCTGCTCCCGATGGCGCTGGAGCGGGAGACGGCCTGGTACGAGCGGGCGAGCACTGACGACCAGGGGGCGCTGTTCACGATCTACGAGCTGGCCACCTGGCGGCCCATCGGCAACACCGGGCTGCACGGCATCGACTGGCGCCACCGCTGCGCCGAGTTCGGCATCATGATCGGCGAGGCCGACTGTCGGGGCAAGGGGTATGGCACGGAGACGACCCGCCTGATGCTGGACTACGCCTTCACCGCGCTGGGCCTGCACAACGTCATGCTGCGGGTCTTCGAGTACAACCTGGCCGGCCAGCGCGCCTACCAGAAGGCGGGCTTCCGCGAGTTCGGCCGCCGGCGGCAGAGCCGCTGGATGGGTGGCCAGTTGTGGGATGAGATCTACATGGAGTGCCTGGCGACCGAGTTCACCAGCCCGGTGCTGGGGCGGATACTGGTGCCGGACCAGCCGAGGTGTGGAGGAGAGTAGCCGTGCAAAGTGAACCACGTTTCAGCCGGTCATCCGAGGCCAGGGGCGTCGAGCCGTGGCCGGGGGTGCAGCGCAAGACGCTGGTCTGGGGCGACCGCATGCTTGCGGCCGAGATCACGATGGCGAAGGGCTCGACCGTGCCCGACCACTCCCACCCCCACGAGCAGGTCGGGTACGTCGCCCGCGGCCGGCTGGAGTTCACCCTCGCCGGCCAGCGGATCGTCTTGAGCGCGGGCGACGGCTACGCGATCCCGGGGGATGCGCCACACTCGGTCCTCGCGCTCGAAGACTCGATCGCGCTCGACGTGTTTTCGCCGGTGCGGGAGGAGTACAAGGCGTGACCCGGTGATCGGCCGCAGACCTTCTGTCTGCTACCAGTAGACCGTCGCTCTTCCGAGGCCCCGGTCAGCCACCACGCGCACCTCGGGGACCGGATCGGTGGCCGCAACCGAGCGGAGCGTCTCCTCGAGGGGCGAGGGCAGCTTGCCGGGTTGCATCTCCATCACCTGGACGATCGCCCGGCAGGCCGCCTTGCGCATACGCCAGGTCCTATGGGTGAGAGCCTCCCGCAACAGGGCGAGCGCGTCCGGTTGCTCGCGCAGGATGGCGATGGCAGCTATCCCCCTGAGCACGATCGGCCGGCGGCGGCCAGCAGATGAGTCGTGCTGCCGTGTGAACCGGAAGGACTCGGCGAGGAAGGGCAAGACGTTCTCGTCGGCGACCTCCACGAGGAGCCGCAACGCCGCTTGCTCGATGCCCTGGGAACCGGGGCCGCGCACCTCGCGCGCCGTCCGCGCCAACTCTATCAGCGATGGTACGTCCTCGTCTCGAACGGCGGCATCGCTCATCTCCAGCAGCGCGGCGGCCTGCAAGGCGTCCTCGCGGTCGCGCTCAGGGTCGCGCATCGCCTCCGTCAGGTACTCGACGAGCTGATGGAGAATCGACCGGGCCCCCTGGTCCGGCTGTGCCCGTGTCTCCCAGCCCCTGACCATCCGCGACAGCCAGTGCTGCCGCAGCTCGGCCAGGGTCCTTGGCTTGTCCATCGCAATGCACCACCGAAATGATGGGGTCGTGACTCGTAGCGGAGCAGCATTCGTGCCGGAGCGGCGTGCACATTCGGATGCGCCTCACCCCGTGACCCCTTTCCCCCTGCTCCCATTCGCGCTAACTGAAATTCCCCAAGATCACCGACTTGAAAGTCCCCAACCTAGCTGTCAGGGGCTGGCTCTGGCTTCTGAACCAGCCCAGCCCTCCGCTTCTCCTTGAGCCTGTAGCTCTCCCCTCGAATGTTGATTGTCGTCGAGTGGTGCAGCAGCCGATCCAGGATCGCCGAGGCGATCGCCACCTCCTGGCACAAAGTGGGGCACCGCAAGCGTCTCAGCCTATTGACGTCGCGCACTCCTGCTGCTAGAATACGCGTAGAACGAGTGTTCTAAGGGTCAGTGTTCACATCGGGTAGGCGGACGAGGAGGCGGCGATGCCAGGGGCCACGGGGCTTTCCACGCGCCAGCAGCGGATCCTGACCTTCATCCGGGATTTCCAGAACGAGCATAGCTATCCGCCGACGGTGCGGGAGATCGGCCAGGCAGTCGAGATCTCGTCGACCTCGGTCGTCGACTACCACCTCAAGGCGCTGTTCCGGGCGGGATACCTGCATCGGGATCCGGATGTCTCCCGCGGGCTCAGCCTCGTCGAGAGCGAGGAGCGCCCGTGCGTGCTGGATCGTGCCACCATGCGCGTGCCGGTCGTCGGGACGATCGCGGCGGGCGAGCCAATCGCCGCCGTGGAATCCCATGCCGAGACGATCGAGCTTACCGGCGACCTGGCGACCGAGGACTGCTATGCGCTCCGAGTGAAGGGCAAGTCGATGATCGGGGACTTGATCGATGATGGGGACGTTGTCGTCGTGCGCCCACAGGCTACCGCTGACAACGGCGCGATCGTCGTGGCGCTGCTCACCGACGGGCCAGGCGGCGAGGGACAGGCGACGCTCAAGCGCATCTTCCGGGAGCGCGACTGCATTCGGCTCCAGCCGGCCAACGGGGAGATGGAGCCCATCTACGCGCGCCCATCGGACGTCATGGTGCAAGGACGGGTCGTCGCGGTGATCCGCAAGCTCTAATCCCTCAGCGGCCGGTCAACTCCACGACCAGGAGGTCGAGCGCCACGTCTTCGCGCTCGGCCAGCGTGCCCGTCTTGAAGGCCGCATCCAGCGCGACGATCCGCTGGAGCGCGTGGACCAGCTCATCCCGATGGAAGCGTCGCGCCTGATTGAGCAGGCCCCGCACGACGCCCGGCGGGAGTTTGAGCTCACTGGCGGCCTGGGGGATGTCGATGTGGGCCGCATCCAGTTCCTGGGCCCGAAGCAGCAGGCGGAGCTGGCGACCGATCATCACGAGCAGGTAGGGGAAGGCGGCGTCGCGCTGACGAAGGTCGTGGAGCCGCCGCAGCGCCAGGAGGCGATTGCGACTGCTGAGGGCATCGGTGAAGGCGAAGATCTCGACGACGTGAGCTTCGGGGACCAGCAGACGCACATCGTGAGCCTGGACCGGCTGGCCGTTCGCGTACGTCAGTAGCTTCTCCATCTCGCCGATCAGTCGCAGTGATTCGACCTCCCCGCTCCTCAGGTCGCTGGTGCTGGCGAGCGCCGTGGCGGCATCGGGCGTCAGCGTGCCACCCCGTTCGGCCGCCTGGGCAATCAGCCACTCCTCCAGCGCCGCCCCTTGCCGCTCCGGTTCACGCACGATGATCCCCTTCAGGCGCTCGATGGCTTTCACCAGCGGACTCGTCGCGCTGATGCTCTCCTCGACGAAGACGAGGTCGG
>JACPQP010000543.1 GCA_016190465.1 Chloroflexota bacterium | reverse complement strand
GGTCTTCACGTTCAAGGCGCTCAAGCCCGGCCTGTTCGTCTACCACTGCGCCACGCCGATGGTGGCTAAGCACGTCGCCAGAGGGATGTATGGCCTCATCCTGGTCGAACCGGAGGGCGGACTGCCGCCGGTGGACCGCGAGTTCTACGTCATGCAGGGCGAAGTCTACACCGACGAGCCGTTCGGGCTCCAGGGGCATCGGGAGTTCAGCGTGCGGAAGCTCCTGAGCCGGCTGCCCGAGTACTACGTCTTCAACGGCGCGGTGGGGGCGCTCGGCCAGGAACACCCGCTGCGGGCGCGGGTTGGCGAGGCCATTCGGATCTACTTCGGGGTCGGCGGCCCGAACCTCAGCTCGTCGTTTCACCTCATCGGCGAGATCTTCGACCGCGTCTACGACCAGGCATCGCTGACCGCACCCCCGCTGACCGACGTTCAGACGACGACAGTGCCTGCCGGTGGGGCGACGGTCGTCGATCTCCGCCTGGAGGTCCCGGGGCGGTACATCCTGGTCGATCACGCCCTGGCGCTGATCGAGCGGGGCCTGGTGGGCTTCCTCCTGGTCGAAGGGCCGCCGAACCCGGGCGTGTTCCAGGAGGGAGGAGCGCCGTAGAAAACGGAAGTTCAGTAGAGGGTACACCTGCTGTTTGCCCTGAAGTGGTATGATTCTGATGAGTATGGGCCAAAAGGGAAGAGTGATGGACACTACCCGGGAGACGACGGAGCATCGCGGCCAAGTCCGTGAGGCGCTGATAGGGGCCGGTTTAAGCGTGCCAACCTTGAACATCCTGCCTCCGGCTGGTCCAGTTTCGCAAGAAAGACGCGAAGAACTCGCTCGCCTGTTTGCCACTGGACGTCCCCTCTCAGACCTGATCGTGGAAGAGCGAGAGGGCCGCTGATGGCCGACTACTATGCTGACAGCAGCGTAGTTGTGAAACGGCACGTTCAGGAAACCGGTTCAGCCTGGTTTCAGACACTCGCCGATCCGGCTGCCGGAAACGTGATCATCACGGCCCGCATCAGCATGGTCGAAGTCTACAGCGCTCTCAATCGCCGCCTGCGCGAGGCTCGCCTCAGCATCGTGGACTATGCGCAGATCGTGATCGATTTCATGGCTATCTGCCTGACTGATTATGAGCTGGTCGAGTTGACGCCTTCGATAGTTGAACGGGCAAGGATACTCCTGGAACACTATCCTCTCCGTGCTTACGATGCCGTACAACTTGCGTCGGCACTCGCGACCCGTGATGCGCTGCAGAGCGCTGGTCTGGCTGCGCCAATCTTTCTGGCAGCCGACGAGCGCCTGCTCTCGGCGGCACAAGCAGAGGGTTTGGCGACCGATGACCCGCGTGAGCACCCATGACAGTCAGCCCGAGATCCCAATGGGCGAAGAGCGCCGGTAGTGTACGGACTATTGCGGAAACGCGAACGCGCACGCGCCGAATGACGCCCGGAGCGGCCTCCCAGGGCAGTGCGCCGACGTTTCCGCAATCCGGCGTACAGTACCAGAGCGCAGATGTGTGGAGACAAGCGCCGATTGTCCCAGGCCGGGCCTGGGTAGCCGTATCCGGCCAGCCGCTGTGCGCCCGCAGCGGGCCTCAGCCGGCCTCGGCTCCCGTTATCTCCACATATCTGACCAGAGCGCCCGCGCATTGACAAAACATGCGGCTCCCCGTAAGATGTGGGTGCAAAATGTCCTGGCCCTCGTGAAGCCGAAAAGCGGCACGAGGAGAAAACCCCGACGGCGCAGGCCCGGGTCGGCGTGCCAGCGATCTCGCATCATCCGGACCAGGACAGATGTGGGTGCAAAAGGCCGTTTCGGTGTTGTAACCTCGAGGATCGCTCATCTTGATCGGGACACTCACCCCACGGCGGGCGGCGACGGGCGTCGCCTGGCTCGGCGTGGCTGCGCTGCTCATCGTGCTGGTCGCCGGGCTCGTCCGCCAGTCTCGCCCGCCTGTCGCCTCGATTCGCACGGACCGGATCGCCCCCGGCTTCGCGCTCACGACCTTCGACGGTCAGCCGCTCTCGCTGGCCAGCCTGGCCGGCCGGCCGGTCGTCGTCAACTTCTGGGCCTCGTGGTGTGTCCCCTGTCGTGAAGAGGCGCCGGCTCTCGAGCGCGTCTGGCAGGAGAGCCGCGACCGGGGAGTCGTCTTCGTCGGCATCGACATTCAGGATACCGAGCCCGCGGCGCGGGCGTTCTTGCGCGAGTTCCGCCCGAGCTATCCCAACGCGCCGGACCCCCGCGGCGAGGTCGCCATCGACTACGGCGTCGTCGGCATCCCCGAGACGTTCTTCATCAACCGCGAGGGGCGCATCATCCGCAAGTACGTCGGTCCGCTGAGCGAGACAAGTTTGCGTGCCTTCGTCCAGGAGATTGCCCGATGATCCCCTCCGCGCGCGCCGCCATACCCGCGATCGCCTCCCCGCGGACGAGGAGTCGGGCCCCGTCGCGCGTCGTCGTCGGCGCGCTCGTCGTCGTCGCCGCCATCGGCTACCTCGTCTTCGGTAGCCTTCAGTCGACGACGGTCTACTACATCACCGTCTCCGAGCTCCAGGCGCGCGGTCCCGCCGCCTACGGCCAGCATGTCCGGGTGCACGGGAAGGTCGTCGCGGGCACGATCACCCGCGACGCCGCCACCAACTCCCTGCGTTTCACGGTAGCTGATGCTGCCGACGACGGCGGCAGCATGCCCGTCGCCTACCGGGGCGTCGTGCCGGACATCTTCAACGATCAGGCCGAGGTCGTCGTCGAAGGGAAGTATACCGAGCCGGGCATTTTCCAGGCGACAACGCTCCTGGCCAAGTGTCCGTCGCGCTTCGAGGGCGAATGATGAGTGCTGCGCACTGATGGCCGATCTGGGAATCATCGCGTTGCTGGCGGCGCTAGTCCTGTCCGCCTACGGTGCGGTCGCCGCGGTGGTCGGGCATCGGCGGGGGATCGCCGGATTGCGCCTGTCCAGCCAGCGCGCCGTCTGGGCGACGGCGGCGCTGGTCACCCTGGCCGTCGCCGCGCTGGTCTACGCGTTCGCGACGCGCGACTTCTCGATCCGCTACGTCGCCGAGCGCTCGAGCCGCTCGATGAGCCTGCCGCTGACGATCGCCGCCTTCTACAGCGGCCAGGCCGGTTCGCTGCTCTACTGGGCCTGGACGCTGGCGCTGTTCACGGCGGTGGTTATCTGGCGGGGACGCCACCGGTTGCCCAACCTGGTGCCCTACGTCACCGCGACGCTGCTCGGCATCCAGGCCTTTCTGCTGTTCATCCTCGGCTTCGTCACGACGCCGTTCGAGCAACTGCCCTTCACCCCGGCCGATGGCCTCGGCCTGAATCCTCTGCTGAACGATGGGGGGATGCTGCTGCACCCACCGCTGCTGCTCGCCGGCTACGCGAGCTGGTCGATCCCCTTTGCCTTCGCGATGGCTGCGCTGCTGACCGGCCGGCTCGACGGCGAGTGGGTGCGGGCCACCCGTCGCTACGCCTTGATCGCCTGGATGATCCTGGGGCTGGGCAACCTGGTGGGCGCCTGGTGGGCCTACCACGTGCTCGGCTGGGGTGGCTACTGGGGCTGGGACCCGGTGGAGAACGCCTCGTTCCTGCCGTGGCTGACCGGCACGGCGTACCTGCACTCGGTCATGATCCAGGAGCGGCGGGGTATGCTCAAGATCTGGAATCTCGCCCTCATCATCCTCACCTTCAACCTGGCCATCTTCGGGACGTTCATCGTCCGCAGTGGGGTCATCTCGTCGGTCCACGCCTTCTCGCAGTCGGCGGTGGGGCCCTACTACCTCGGTTTCCTGGCGTTCACGCTGCTCTCGGCGCTTGGCCTGCTCACCTACCGCTTGCCGCGGCTTCGCGCCGAGAACCAGATCGACTCGTTCCTGTCGCGGGAAGCTTTCTTCCTGCTCAACAACGTGGTGTTCCTGGGCATCGCGTTCGCGACGCTCTGGGGGTCGATCTACCCGCTGATCTCGGAGGTCGTGTCGGGGGTCAAGGTGACCGTCGGCCCCCCGTACTACAATCAGGTCAACGGCCCGCTGTTCGTCGTGCTGATCGCGCTGATGGGGATCGCCCCGCTGACTCCCTGGCGTCGGGCCTCGCGCGCGCGGCTCGTCGCCAGCTTCGCCGGTCCGGCGACGCTGGCGCTCGTCGTGGCGGTCGGCGGGGTCGTCGCCGGCCTCCAGAAGCCTCCCGCCCTCGTCGGCGTCGCCGTCTGCGCCTTCGTCGTCGGGACCATCGTCATGGAGTTCGCCCGGGGGGTGCGCACCCGCTGGCGCGCCGGCTGCGATCTGCTCGGCGCGACCGTGGGCTTGGTCCGCGCCAACCCTCGCCGCTACGGTGGCTACCTGATCCATCTCGGCGTCGTCCTGATCGCGCTGGCGGTCGTCGGCTCGCGGTTCTATCAGACGGAACGGGACGTGACGCTGGCTCCGGGCGAGGAGCTGCGCATCGGGCCGTACCAGGTGACCTTCCTTGGCCTGTCGGAGGAGGTGGTGCCCGGACAGCGCATCGTCGTCGCGCCGTTGGCGGTCCGCGAGGGGGGACGCTACCTCGGCGAGGTCTCGGCCGAGAAGGCGTACCACCGGAACTACGAGAACCAGCCAAGCACCAGGGTGGGGCTGCTGAGTGGCCCGCGCGACGACCTGTACGTCGTGCTGACGGGCTGGGACGAGACCGGGCGGGCCGGGTTCGTCGTTTTTGTCAACCCCCTGGTGATGTGGCTCTGGATCGGCGGCGCGCTGCTCCTCGCTGGCGCGCTGGTTGCGGTAGCACCAGCCGCGTGGGAGCAGCACGTTCCCGCCGCCCGCCGGGTCGCGGGAGTTGTCCGATCAGTTGGCTAGAACAATTCGCACAGGACCTGAGCAGGGGACGAACCTCTCTCCCCTTCCCGCCGTCCTGATGGAGCCCGACGCGGGGAGGGGGGTGGCTCCGCTTCCCGTGTCGGGCTCCATCAGGAACGGCAGGCTGGGGGGGTAGGTAACCCGCTTGCTCGATGCCGCCACTCGCTATTGTAGAACGTGGCCGCTGCTCGGGAATCGAGCAGCGGCTCGGGAAGCGAGGTCAGGTCGATGAGATCCGGTAGACCGTGGCCCGGCCGAGCGTGGGTGACGCTCATCTTGCTCACCGCTTTGCTCGTGCTGGGCCTGGTGCTGGTCGATCGCGCGAGAGCCGACGACCTGGAGCGCGAAGCGCGCGAGATCGCCCGAAGCCTCCAGTGCCCCGTCTGCCAGAGCGTCAGCGTCGCCGACTCGTCGTCCGAGCTGGCCGCGCAGATGCGGGCGCTGATTCGGAAGAAGCTCGAAGCGGGTGAACCGCGCGAACAGATCGTCGCCTACTTCGTCGAGCGCTACGGCGACTCGGTGCTGACCGAGCCGCCCAAGCGGGGTGGCACGCTCGCTTTCTGGCTCGTCCCCATCGCCGGCGTTCTCGCCGGCCTGGTGATCCTGGGCGCGCTGCTCCGCGGCTGGCGCGCCAACCCGGCCCCGGGCGGCGTCGAGCCGGCCGGGGTGAACGCAAGGACGGCCGAGGTGTTGCGGCGCTACGAGGAGCGTGTCCGCCGCGAAGCCGGCGGACCGTCTGACATCGCCGAGAAGAGCCCCGGAACATGACCATCGGACTCGGCACGGTTATCGGCCTGGCCATCGTGGGCGTGCTGCTTGCCCTGGTCCTGGCGCCGGTGATCCGCCGGCCGCGGCTGGAGGAGAACGAGGCGGCGCCGGTCGACCTGGGGCAGGCGGGGCTGGAGGCGCAGCGCGACCAGCTTTACGCCGACCTGCGCGATCTCGACTTCGACCATCGCCTCGGGAAGCTCTCCGGCACCGACTATCACGACCTCCGCCGCCACCTGGAGCGGCGCGCCGCGCTGGTGCTGCTCGCTCTGGACGAGGTCGGCGGCGCCCTCGACCAGACGATCGAGGACAGGATCGCCCATCGCCGGCACGAGAGAGCGTCCACCGGAGCAAGGACGATTGGAACCGCAGATGAACGCAGATGAACGCGGATGCGTCTCGGGAAGGTCCAGGAAGGGCGGAGCCCGTCCTGGCGGGGTTTGGGGTGTCCCCAAAACAGTCAAAAACTTTCTGATACCTACCATGATGGTCCTTGCCCTTGGATTCCTGGGGACGGTACCGGAGATGCCCGTCGCCGCGGCGCAGGGCGCGCAGCCCGGCACGATTCGCGTCCAGGTCGCGAACCGAAGCCCCGGCGGCCCGGTCGCCGGCCTGCTGGTGCACCTGCGGACGACGATTGATGGCCGGGGGCGCGTCGTGGGGCAGGTGCTCAGCGATGAGACCGGCGTGGCCCAGTTCGATCGGCTGCCGCTGGCGAGCTACCAGGCCGAGGTCGAGCGCGACGGCGGCCGATACCGGTCTGCCGTCATCTCGCTGAGCGCGGCGACGCCCCACCAGGAGGTGTCCGTCGTCGTCTACGACGCCTCAGGTGACCCCCTGACCATCCAGGTCGAGCGCCAGACCCTGGTCGTCGCTGGCGTGGAGGGCAGCGCGCCGCAGGCCGCGGTGATCGAGCTGCTCACCATCCAGAATCCGACGGATCGGGCCTACGTCGGGGATCGCGTCGCCGACCCCGGCGTTGGACTCCCGCCCGTGTACAGCCGGACCCTGCGGATCCCGATGCCGACCGGCTCGACCGATTTCGTCCCGCGCCTTGGCCTGCCGGCCGACGAGATGGTACCCATCGTCGGCGGCTGGGCCTCGCGGTTGCCTCTGCCGCCCGGAACGACCGAGGTCTCGTACTCCTACCGCATCGGCTACGCCTTTGGCCTGCTGCTGCTGGACCGGGAGCTGCCCTACGGCGCTCGGCAGTTCAATCTGCTGGTGCCAGACGTCGGCCTCGAGGTGGCCAGCCCGGACCTGGCTCCAGCCGGCGGGCTGGATCTCCAGGGACATCGCTACGCGGTCTACTCGGGCGCGAACCTGCCGCCGGGCAAGCGTGTCCTGGTCCGCATCGCCGGCTTCGACTCCGAGTCGCGCGGGCTCGCCGTCGATCCGCGGGGCGCCCGGGTCGTCGCGGCCGGCGTCCTGGTCGCCGCGCTGGCGCTGCTCGCCTGGCGCGTCGGCCAGACTGCCCCGCGCGATCCGGCGCGGCTCGCCACGCTCGAGGATCAGCTCATCGGCTCGCTGGCCGCCCTCGACGAGCGGTTTGCCCGGGGGGAGCTGGGCGAGCCCCAGTACCAGGAGCAGCGGGCCCGGCTGAAGCGGCAACTGGTGGGCATCATGCGCGCCCAGCGCGCCGAATCGCCGGCCGAGCAGGTCTCGTGAGCGCCCCGGCTTCGCTCGCCGTCCGCGCCCGCGGGCTGACGCGCATGTACAGCTTCCGGCCGGCGCTCCGCGCCGTCGACCTCGACATCGCCTTTGGCGAGCGAGTCGCCCTCCTCGGCCCAAACGGGGCTGGCAAGTCGACGCTCCTGCGGCTGCTGGCGACGCTCGAGCGCCCCACCGCGGGCCGGCTCTGGCTGGCCGGACGGGAGGTGCCGCGGGATGCCGCGGACGTGCGCCACCTGATCGGGCTGGTCGCGCACCAGACGCTGCTTTATGACGAGCTGACGGCGCGGGAGAACCTGCTCTTCTACGGCCGGCTTTACAGCCTCCCTGCGCTCGACGCTCGGGTCGACGAGGCGCTGGACCGGCTCGGCCTCGCCACGCGGCAGCACGACCGGGTGCGCACGCTCTCGCGGGGGATGCAGCAGCGCCTGAGCATCGCCCGGGCCATCCTCCACGACCCGGTGCTGCTCCTGCTCGACGAGCCCGACACCGGGCTTGACGCCGCCGCCCAGGCGACGCTGGCCGACACGTTCGTGACCAGCGACGGCCGCCGCCGCACCGTGGTGATGGCGACCCACGCCCCGGCCCGGGCTGCCCAGCTCTGCGACCGGGCGCTGGCGCTGGATCGGGGGCGCGTCGTGGACGACGGGCCCGCGACCCCCTGTGTCCCCGCCCCCTTCCTCCACCCGGGGACGCGGGCCCCCTCTACCCCCAACCCCTTCCCCCACCAGGGGGGAAGGGG
>JACPQP010000557.1 GCA_016190465.1 Chloroflexota bacterium | reverse complement strand
GGTCGGAGTCTCGGTGGGCGTGGGCGTCGCCGTCGGCGTGACCGTCGAGGTCGACGTGACCGTCGGCGTGCTGGTGCTCGTGGGTGTCTCGGTGGGCGTGTCGGTCGGAGTCTCGGTGGGCGTGGGCGTCACCGTCGGCGTCGACGTCTCGGTGGGCGTCGGCGTCGCCGTGTTCAGCGTGCCCTGGATATCGAACCGGGTGAAGTGGGCGGTTTTCCCACACTGGCGGCCGATGCCGAGCGGCGGGTCGTCGCCCCGGCGTGGCTGCTCGTCGGTCTTCTTCCAGTGGGTGTACTCGTCGATGGCGACGAAGCGCGTGAAGGTCGTGCTCTCGGGATCCATGTCGAAGAACCGGATCTGGAGCGTGTCCTCGTCGATGTCCGAGATGTCGCCGGGGGTGTAGTCGATGCACATCTCGGCCACCGTGTCGAACCGCTCGACGCGGAGGCCGGTATCGGCGTCGACGGCCTTGGCAAGGATGCCGCGCACTGAGCGCTCGGTCTCCCAGGGGGCAACCGTGGGCACCGCCTCGGGCGCCAGGATGAGCACCACGCGGCGCGCCGTCAGGCTGAAGCCGCGGGGCAGGCTCAGCCGCATGTCGCCGTTGTCGTTCTGGAGCGTGGTCCCCGTATCTGAGGCGACCTCGGCCTGGAGAGCCGGCGGGGTCGGCGTGATGGTCGGCGTGTCGGTCGGAGTCGCCGTCGCCGTGGGAGTCACCGTCGGGGTCGGGGTGATGGTCGCGGTCAGGGTTGGCGTGTAGGTGGGCGCCTCGGGCGGCAGCGTCGGCGTCGGGGTTCGCGTCGTTGTGGCGGTCGGGCTGGCGGTGGGGGTCCGCGACGGCGTTGGCGTCCAGGTCGCCGGCCGCGTCGGCGTCGGCGTGACCGTCGGCGGGGCCGGAAGCAGGTACAGGCCAAACCGGTACCCGGACCGGTAGCCGAAGTAGCCGCGGTCGTAGTTACGCATCTGGGCGTACCAGGTCCGCCCGCTCAGGTCGGCCGGCAGGTCCGGGACGATGATCTTCGAGGCCTTGCGCTCGGTACCGGTCCGGGTCAGGTCGTCATCGTTGAACGCCACCAGCGTCAGCCTCGCCTCCGGTCCGTCCTCGGCCCCCGTGGGGCGATACAGATACATCACTGTGTCGACCTGTTCGATGAGCGAGCGCACCCCCAGGTCGAAGGTGTAGGCTACCAGCGTTTCGCCGCCGAACAGCTCCGGGAAGGTGAACCGGACCCAGTCCACATCGCCCTCGACGTCGAACGTGTGCCGGGTGTACAGGCTCAGCCAGCCGGTCACGGGATCCGGTTGGAGGAAGAGGCTGTGCGGGTAGGGCCGCGACGCCTCGGGGATGTCGTCCCGGTAGGGGTAGTCGGAGGCGTCAGGCGCCTCGGTGGCAAGCGAGGTCGGCGTCAAGGTGGGCGTCGCCGTCGCGGTCAGCGTCGGCGTGCGGGTCAGCGTGGGCGTCGGCGTGGGGGTGGGCGTCCTCGTCCGGGTCGGCGTGTCCGTCGGCGTCACGGTGGAGGTCGAGGTCGGCGGCGGCGTCCCGGTCACCGTCTGAGTGGGCGTGCCCGACTCGGTCGGGGTGGCGGTGATGGTCGGCGTCTCGGTGGACGTCGGCGTGACGGTCGGCGTCTCGGTGGATGTCGGCGTGACGGTAGCCGTGGGCGTCCGGGTCGGCGTCGCGGCGAACTCCTCCAGAACCACGGTGTAGTGAGTCCCGTGCCCCCACACCTCCCGCCGGAACTGCCGGATCTCGAACAGGTAGGTCGCGGTGAGCGTCGGCGAGAAGACCAGATAGCTGGAGTACAGCTCGCCGCCGAGGTAGTCGTCGTTGTACACCGGCCGCTCCCGGCTGTCGAGCACCGGGCTGCGGTCGCCATAGAAGAGGAGGATCATGGTGTCGGCGTTCGGCCCCAGGTCGAACGTGCGCATGACGTATCGCGCCCCGGCGACGCCGTCGAAGCAGTACCAGTGCTCCTGGTTCGGCTGATCGAACAGGTGGGTTTGCGGCGTGGCGAAGGGGAACACGCCACAGCGCTGCGGCGCGTGGTGGTCGCCATAGGAGTCTGGCGCCAGCGTCGCGGTTGGCGTGGGCGTGTGAGTGGACGTCGGGGTAGCGGTCGGCGTCGGCGTGTCGGTCGGCGTCGGCGTCACCGTCGGTGTGGGCGTGGCGGTGAACGTGGGCGTCACCGTCGGGGTGTGCGTCGCGGTGAACGTGGGCGTCGGCGTGGCCGTGCGGGTCGCCGTGGCGGTAGCCGTGGCCGTGCGGGTGCGCGTCGAGGTGGGCGTCGGCGTCCACGTGGGCGTCAGGGTAATCGTCGGCGTCAGGGTGGCCGTGCGGGTCACGGTCGGCGTGCGGGTGAGCGTGGGCGTCCAGGTGGCCGTCGGCGTCTCGGTCGGCTCGGGCGTGTCGGTGGGCACGGGCGTCTCGGTGGGCGTCGCGGTCTCGGTGGCGGTGGCCGTCGGCGGTGGCGTCGACGTCCGGGTCTCCGTGGCGGTGGCCGTCGGCGTCGGCGTCGGCAGCGGCGCCCCGGTCACCACGAACAGCCCCAGCCGATCCAGGTCGGCCGTCACCCGCACCAGGTCGCCCACCACCTCCACCCGGGCTGTCACCGCCCGCGCATCGTCGCCGGACGGGCTGTCCAGGAGGCGCAGGCTGGCCGGATCGAGCCCGCGCCCCCAGACCACTTCGTCCAGCGTGAAGGAGACCACCAGGTGCGCCCGCTCCCCCGCGGCCGGCTCGAAAGCGACCGGCGTGCCGTCATAGGTGAGGTCCACCCGGAACCCGAAGAGGACCTCGGTCCCCGGCACCACCGTGGCCACGGCGGTGACAACCGGGCTCGGCACGGGCGTGACCAGCGACACGACCACGGCGACCTCGGCGACTCGGGTTGGCACGGCGGTCAGTGGCGGGATGTCCAGCTCCACCTGGCGGTTGTTGCTCACGACGTCCTGGCGGACGACGGGCGTGATCACGACGGTCCGCACCGGCTCCATCGTCGGCGTCGGCGTCGACGTCTCGGTGGGCGTCGTCGTCGGCGTCGGGGTGAGCGTCGCCGTGGGGGTCAGCGTCGGCGTAGCCGTGTTAGTGGGCGTGCGCGTCCGGGTCGGCGTCCGGGTCGCCGTAGGGGTCCGGGTGGACGTGGGCGTATCGGTCGGCG
>JACPQP010000556.1 GCA_016190465.1 Chloroflexota bacterium | reverse complement strand
GGCGCGAACGAGACGGGCCAACCGCACGTAATCGTGAAGGCGCATGCTCTCTCGATTGTCTCGCTCCCGGGTCGAGTATAGCACAGCGCCAGCAGGTCAACAACGTGCAACGGCACCCGCAAGGCGAGGGTGGGACGGCTCAATCGGTCCTGGAACAAAATGGCTCCGCGCAGCGTTTGGAAAGGCAAGAAAGGTGCAACGGCACCGTAAGGGAAGAGCCATGAAGGGGAGCGCTATGCGATACGGGTTCCGCGCCATCCTTGGTCTCGGCATCCTCGTGCTACTCCTGGCCAGCGTCGTCACGTGCAGTCCGGCGCCAGCGCCAACGGATAGTCAGGCCCAGAAGCCCCGCGAAGCGGCCAGGCCGGCCGCGCCGGCTCCCGCACCTCCGCAAGCACCGAACGCGGACGGAGCCCGGTCGGCATTTGGGACCGGCCAGACCGCTAGCGAGTCGACCGGCGGCGCCGCGCTGCCGTGGGACCGGATGATTATTCGGACCGGCCAGCTCCGGCTCACGGTGGAGAACGTGGAGGAGAGCCTGGCCGCCGCTCGCCGCATTGCCAACCAGCTCGGCGGGTTCGTCGCGCAGTCCGAGACCCGCTACGACGGCGACCGCATGATCGCGACGCTGACGCTGCAAGTGCCGGTCGCCCAGTTCGACACCGTGGTTCAGGAGCTCCGGCGCCTGGCGGTCAAGGTGGAGTCCGAGAGCAGCTCGAGCCAGGATGTGACCGAGGAGTACGTCGACCTCCAGGCGCAGGTGACCAACCTGGAGGCGACCGAGGCCCGGCTGCGAAGCGTCCTGGAGAAGGCGACCCGCCTGGAAGACATCCTGACGCTCCAGCGCGAGATCACCCAGGTGCGCGGGCAGATCGAGCGGATCCAGGGGCGAATGAACTACCTCCAGCGGCGGACCACGTTCTCCAGCATTGCCGTCACCCTGGCCCCGCCCGTGGCGAAGCCGAAGGGTGGCGAAGAGGTCTGGAACCCGCTGGAGACCGCCGAGCGCGCCTGGCAGGCCTCGCTCCGGGTGATCCGCGGTGTGGTCGACGCGCTGATCGTGGTTGTCGTGTTCTTCTGGTGGCTGGCGCCGCTGGCGGTGCTCACCTGGCCGCTGTGGCGCCTGCTTCTGTCGCGCCAGCGCCGGACCCCGGCCGCACCGTGAGGGGCGAGGGGGCGAGGGTTTGGATCACGGCGACGGGCCACCGAGTGGGCGACAGAATGTCCATCGGGACGTTTTCCCCTACTCTGGTGACAGCGGCCGAAGGCCGGTGCGGGCAAACCGCTCGTCGAACGAGTAGATCTCCTGCACGCCGGCGCTGCGCGCGCAAGCGGCGATGAGCGCGTCGCCGAGATGCGCGGCGCCGGTCGGGGTGGCACAGGTCAGCAGGGCGGCTTCTGCCTCGACCTTGTCGAAGCCGAGGGCGACGATGTTCTCGCGGGCCAGGAGATCGAGAAGCTGTCTGGCCACTAGCACGCGATCGTGCCGGTAGCGCGGACCGGCCAGCGTCCAGCCAACCTCCGCCAGGGCAACGGCGGTCAGTCCGAGCGGACGGTCGGAGTCGATCAGACGGGTCGCCCTCTCCCATTGCTCCGGGCTGTCCCGGAGGAGGTAGCGGAGCACGACATTGCTGTCGAGGGCGCGGAGAGGCTCAGGCACGCTTGCCCTCGACCTGCGCCAGCTCGTCGGCGACCGCCTCCATCACCGCTTCCTCGAGATCGTCGCCAGTCGCCACCTTCACCCCCTCGCCTTGGCGATAGAACACACCGGAGAGCGAGCGGCGATGCGGGGCTGGCAGGAAGATGACCTCGAGCCGCCCGTTAGTCACGCGCTGGTAGGCGATCATACCGGGCTGGATGCCCAGTTGTTTCCGAATACTCTGGTCGATCGTGATCTGCCCGCGTTCGCTGACCTGACTTGCCATCTCTGCACCTCGAGCATGGTCATCGTATGGAGTATACCCGTCGGCAGACCTCCAGTTCAACTGAGAGCCCCGTCGCTCTTCGTGTCCTTGTGGTGAAACTCCGTAACCCTCAGGCGCCCAGGACCCGGTGGACCAGTGGTGGTTGAGGCGCGGGCGTCTCGCTCCACATGTAGGCGGACAGCAAACGGTCGCGGGCGCGGTGCCAATCGTCCGCGGCGCGGGCGTGGATGGTCAGCAGTGGCTCGCCCGCCGCCAGCCGATCCCCCACCCTGGCGTGCAGCACCACGCCCACCGTGTGGTCGATCGGGTCGCCCTTCTTCGCTCGGCCCGCTCCCAGCTCCGCCACCGCGCGGCCGACCACTTCGGCGTCGATGGTGGCGACGTAGCCCGTGTGCGGTGAGGCCACGGAGTCGACGAGCGCCGCGCGGGGCAGGAGGGCTGGCTCGTCGACGACCCGACGATCACCACGCTGCGCTGCGACCATCGCCGCGAAGCGCTCCAGAGCCGCGCCCGAGTCGCGCAGCGCGGTCAGCCGCGATCGGGCAGCCGCTGGCTCGGAAACGACGCCCGCCAGCGCCAGCAGATAGCTGCCGAGGGTCAGGCTCAGCTCCCAGAGGTCCGGGGGGCCGTCTCCCCGCAGGGTATCCAGGGCCTCCTGCACCTCCAGCGCATTGCCAACCGCCCGGCCAAGCGGCTGACTCATGTCCGAGACCACGGCGACTACCTGGCGATCGAGGTGCTCCCCCATCGCCACCATCGTCTGGGCCAGCGCGGCCGCCTCATCCAGCGTCTTCATGAATGCGCCGGAGCCGACTTTCACGTCCAGGACCATCCGCCGCGCGCCGCCCGCGATTTTCTTGCTCATGATCGAACTGGCGATCAGGGGGAGGCAATCGACCGTTGCGGTGACGTCGCGCAGGGCGTAGAGCTTCGCGTCGGCCGGCGCCAGGCCGGCGGTCTGACCGGAGATGACCAGCCCGGCCGTCGCCAGAACGCGCTGAAACTCGGCGGCGGAGAGGTCGACCCGCAGGCCAGGGATCGATTCGAGCTTGTCGAGCGTGCCGCCGGAGAAGCCGAGACCGCGCCCGCTCATCTTGGCGACCGGGACGCCCGCCGCGGCGACGAGCGGCGCCACCACCAGCGTCGTCTTGTCGCCAACCCCGCCGGTGCTATGCTTGTCGACGGCCCAGGCCGCGAGCTCGCCCGGGTCGGCCGACGCGCCGGACTCGGCCATCGCCCGTGTCAGCTCGACCGTTTCGGCGAACGTCATCCCCTGGCAGCAGATCGCCATCAGCCAGGCGGCGGTCTGGTAGTCGCGGATGGAGCCGTCGACGCAGCCGGCGACGAAGTGGCGGATCTCGTCTCCTGAGAGCTCGCCGCCCCGCCGCTTCTTCTGGATCAGATCGACGGCCCGCATCAGCCCAGCTCGAACTCGATCGACAGGTCGAGCGCGCGGGCCGAGTGGGTGAGCGCCCCGACGGAGATGAGATCGACACCGGTTTCGGCGACAGCCCGGAGGTTGTCGAGGGTGATGCCGCCGGATGCCTCGGTGATCGCCCGACCGGCCACGATGGCGACGGCCTGACGGAGGAGCGGCGGGTCCATGTTGTCGAGCAGGATCATCTCGGCGCCAGCCTCGAGCGCCTCGCGGAGCTGATCGAGCGTCTCGACCTCGATCTCGACCTGAACGGTGTGAGGCGCCGCCGCGCGCGCCCGGCGGATCGCCTCGGCAATGCCGTGGCCTTCCCTCCGGAGCGCGGCGAGGTGGTTGTCCTTGATCAGAATGCCGTCGCTGAGGCAGTAGCGGTGGTTCCCGGCGCCGCCCACGCGCACCGCGTACTTCTCCAGGAGACGGAGCCCCGGCGTCGTCTTCCGGGTGTCGACGATCCGCACGGGAAAGCCGGCGACGGCGTCGACGTAGCGGCAGGCCAGCGTGGCGGTGCCGCTCAGCCGCTGGAGGAAGTTGAGCGCGACCCGCTCGGCCTTCAGCAGACTGCGTGCCCTCCCATCGGCGATGGCCACGCGGTCCCCCGGACCGATCCGGTCGCCGTCGACCTTCAGGCCAGAGAACCGAACGGCCGGGTCGACGAGCTGGAAAGCGGCTTCGGCGACGGCGAGGCCGGCGAGGACCCCTTCCTGCCGGGCCAGGACCACGGCGCGGCCGTCGAGCGTCGGGGAGACGAGGCCATCCGTCGTCAGATCGCCCCAGGGCATGTCCTCGGCCAGCGCGCGCCCGACGATCTCGCGCACGGCCGCCGGCGGGAGCGTCAGCATCGCGGTTCCTCCCGGGGGGCTCCCACGGGAGCCGGAGTTGAGGCGTCACTCAAGAAGACGATCCGCCGCTGCCAGGTGGGAGACACCTCCGGGAAATCGGTGCGATAGTGGGCGCCCCGGCTCTCCTGGCGGATCAACGCCGCCTCGACGGTGAGCTGCGCCTGCGTCAGCAGGTTGTCGTACTCATGGGTCTCCCGGTCGATCGGTCTCGGCATGGCCTGGCGCAACTGCGCGATCTTCGCGCGGGCGAGGTCGAGTGCCTCCCCGCTCCGACGGATGCCCGCGAGCGACCACATCAGGGTCTGAAGCGAGGCAAGCCCCTGATGGTCGGGTGTCGGGTTGCCAGTCGTCCTATCAGTCGTCTTGCCACTCGTCTTGCTACTCGTCTTGCCATTAGGCGCCAGCACTGGCGACGCGATGACGTGGTCCTCGGGATGGACACAGGGAGGCATCACCTCGTCCTGACCCATCGTCGTTCGCTCGACGATGCGGTGGCCGAAGACGAGCACCTCGAGCAGCGAGTTGCTGGCGAGCCGGTTCGCGCCGTGGACGCCGGTGCAGGCCACCTCTCCGACCGCATACAGGCCCGGCACCGTCGTCTCACCCCAGGCGTTCGTCCGCACCCCGCCCATGAAGTAGTGCGCCGCCGGGGTCACCGGGATCGGCTCCGTCGTCGGGTCGATCCCCTGGTCCCGGCAGCAGCGATAGATCGTCGGGAAGCGGCGCTCGAAGAAGCCCGCGGAGAGGTGGGTGACGTCCAGGTAGACGTGCTCCGTCCCCTGCCGCTCGGTCTCGAGCAGGATCGCCCGAGCCACGACGTCGCGCGGCGCAAGCTCGGCGCGGGGGTCGTGGTCCAGGATGAAGCGGCGGCCCCGTTGGTCGACGAGGAGCCCCCCCTCGCCGCGCACGGCCTCGGAGATCAGGAAGCGCGGGACGCCGGGGAGGCAGAGCGCGGTCGGGTGGAACTGGAAGAACTCGAGGTCGGCGATCGCGGCCCCCGCGTGGTAGGCGAGCGCAATGCCGTCGCCGGTCGCGACGGGGGGGTTGGTGGTCTGGGCGTAGAGCCGACCCGCCCCGCCGGTGGCCAGGATGAGATGGCGCCCCTCGAACGTGTGCACCGCGCCGGTGTCGCCGGCGATGGTCTGGATCCCGCGGGCGCGGCCGCGCTCCAGAATGATCTCGGTCACGAAGTGATGCTCGCCGATGTCGATCCGCGTCGCCTGCCGCGCCAGCCCGCTCAAGGTCGACTCGATGCTCGCGCCGGTGGCGTCTCCTCCTGCGTGAAGGATGCGCCGCCGGCTGTGGGCAGCCTCCCGCGTCAGCGCGAGCGATCCGTTGGCTCGGTCGAACGGCACGCCGAACTCGATCAAGTCGCGGATGCGGCGTGGCCCCTCGCCGGTGAGGATCCGCACGGCCTCGACGTCGCAGAGGCCCGCGCCGGCGTTGAGCGTGTCGCGCAGGTGGAAGTCGGGCGAGTCGTCCGCGGCAAGCGCGGCGGCGATCCCGCCCTGAGCGAAGCGGGTGTTGCAGTCCTCGAGGCTCGCCTTCGTGACGAGCAGCACGCGCCCGCGCTGCTGGGCGAGCAGGGACACGTAAAGACCCGCGATCCCGCTCCCGATCACCAGGTAATCGTAGGTCCCCACGTCCCTCCTAATGAATAACCAGCCTAATGAATAACCAGCCTAATGAATAACCAGCATCCGATCCAGCGCGAGGTGGGCCCAGCGCGCATCCTCAGGCGTCACCTTGATCTCGTTGACGACCCGACCGTCGAGAAGCGACTCCAGCACCCAGCAGAGGTAGGCCGGGTGGATGCGGTACATCGTCGAGCACGGGCAGATGATCGGGTTGAGACAGAAGACGCGCTTGTCCGGGTTCTCTCGCGCCAGACGGCTGACCATGTTGATCTCGGTGCCGACCGCCCAGGTCGTGCCCGTGGCCGCCTCGGTGACCTTCTTCAGGATGTACTCGGTGGAGCCGTTGAAATCCGCCGCCTGCACCACCTCCGAGCGGCACTCCGGGTGGACGAGGACGTTGACGCCGGGGTGCTCGGCCCGCGCCTGGTGGATCTGCTCGACGTTGAAGCGCATGTGGACCGAGCAGAAGCCCTTCCAGAGGACGACCCGCGCCCGCCGCAACGCCTCGACGTCGGCGGTCGGATTGCGGGGATTCCAGACGACCATCTGGTCCAGCGGGATGCCCTCGCGGATCCCCGTGTTGCGGCCGAGGTGCTCATCCGGGAAGAAGAGGATCTTGTCCGCCCGCTCGAACGCCCACCGGTAGACTGCCGGCGCGTTCGACGACGTGCAGACGACCCCATCGTGGCGACCGCAGAACGCTTTGAGGTCGGCGGACGAGTTCATGTACGTCACCGGGAGGATCCGGTCCTGACCGATCGAGGTGAGCGTGTCCCAGCAGGCTTCGACCGCATCCAGATCGGCCATATCGGCCATCGAGCAGCCGGCCTCCAGGTTCGGCAGGATCACTCGCTGGTGCGGCTGGCTGAGGATGTCGGCGGTCTCGGCCATGAAATGGACACCGCAGAACACGATGTACCGGGCGTCGCCTCGCGAGGCGGCCAACTGCGAGAGCTTGTACGAGTCACCACGGAAATCGGCGAACTTGATGATGTCGTCGCGCTGGTAATGGTGCCCCAGGATGACGACCGAGCTGCCGAGCTGACGCTTTGCCTCCCCGATGCGCTCGTCCATCTCCTGCTCGGGCATCGCCAGGTAGCGACTGGGGATCCGCTCGCCCCCCATCGCCGGCCGCGGCCGGCGCTCGAGGTCGGCAGCCGTCGCGGTTGCCGTCGCCGAGCTGGCCGAGTCCGGCATACTCGACCAGCGAAACGCCCCGGACCAGCGCCTGGTCGCTCTGTCGAGTCGATCGGCGCAGTTCTGCTCCGGGCCTGCCATATGAACCTCGCCTCCCCTGGAACCTGTTGGCGCGCCACATTCCTCGTTATGGAATCAGCTATCTGCGCTAGCGCCGTCTGCGAGGAGTTGTCCTTATCTTACGGCCGCCCGATGGTCCTGTCAAGGAAACCTGGATGGTTTCTTGGTGATACCGCTTGCGCCTCAAGGCGGCACCCCGCCCCTCCCCGGAGTATTGGGGAACTGGGGGTGTCGGCGGGCGTGCCGCGCCCGCCGACACCCCCAACCCCCATGTGCGCTAACTCAGGGCGTCGCACGGCGACACCGGAGGCCGACCTCACCCCCTGCCCGCTGTTCCTGAGCCGGGTCCGACGCGGAGAGGGGGAGCCGCCATCCCCCTCCCCGCGTCGGGGAGGGGGGAAGGGGGGAGAGGTC
>JACPQP010000055.1 GCA_016190465.1 Chloroflexota bacterium | reverse complement strand
GCCAAGTCGATCTGGATCACGGAGTATGACTGGCGGATCGGGAATGTGGACGAAGCCACGCAGGCGGTGCGTCTCCAGAACGCGCTCAACGAGCTGATCAAGCGAGAACACGACTACGTCACCGTGGCGACCTGGCTGTCGCTTACCGACATCCCGCAGTCCGGCCTCTACGGGGGCTTGCTACGTTCTGACCTCACGGCGCGCCCCTCGTTCGACAAGTTCAAGCAGATGGCGCCCCGCTGGGCGCGGCGCGTGGCGGGGGTCCGACCGTGAGATTGCGACTGCTTCGATCAAGGGAGGGTACGTTGGGAGCAAGACTCCGCTGGCTCGGTGTGGTGCTCGCCACGGGTTGTGGGGTCTTTGCCCAGGTCGTATCCGAGCAGTGGATCACTCGGACACCAAACCAGTTTCTGGCTGATCCGATCCTGGCTCTTCCGCTTTTTGCCGTCGGCGGTCTCGTGCTGACCCTCGTCGCCGACCGGGCCGGCCGGTGAGCCCTGTGCGGACGCTGTCCTTCCTGAAGGGCGCACCCGAGCCGGCCACCGAGTCGCTCCGACCATCCGGGGGACTTGCCGGGGAGCCTGCCTGCGGTGCGAGATCGTTCCTGGATAGGCTGTTCAGGCTGTTCCTGCTCGTCGCGCTGGCGGCGGGCGCATTTGCGACCTCCTACACGGGCATCCCCCTGTCGGCGCCACACCTGGTCGCCTACGTCCTGGCGCTGGTCGCCCTCGTCGCGGCGGCAGAGTGCTTCGACCGAGGGAGACCCGCCGCGAAGGCCGAGACGACGGCACCGTTCACCCGGCTCGACGCGCTGCTCCTGGCGGTCGGTACGATCCCGGCAGTGGCGCTGCGCCTGCTCTGGATCGATCGGATCCCGCCGCTCATCTGGTCCGACGAGATCACCTACCTGCAAAACGCCGTCGGCGTTCTGGAGGGGAACCTCGTCTCCCTGTTCGTCAGCGGCCACTGGGACGCCGTCTACCTGCACCCGTACTCGATCGCCGCGGCGATGCTGCTCGTCCCCGATCGGACGGTCGCGCTCCGGCTGGTCAGCGTCATCCCCGGGGCGCTCTCGGTGCCGCTGCAATACCTCTTCCTGCGGCACCTGTTCGGGAACCGTGCGCTCGCATTCATCGGCAGCGCGCTCCTGGCGCTGTCCTCCTGGCACATCCTCCTCTCACGCCAGGGCTACCACTGGTCGATCAACGGCTTCGCCGAACTGATCGCGCTCTACTGGCTCGTCCGGGCCCTCCGCTCGAACAGGATGCGCCACTTCGTCCTCTCCGGGCTGGGCCTCGGGCTGGGGGTCGTCTACACCTACTCGGCAATGCTGATGCCGATCGTGGTGGGGCTCTTCGCTGGCTACCTGCTGCTGATGCACCGGTCGCTGGTGACGCGCCGCCTCGTCGTCGGGTTCGCGTTCCTGACGCTCGGCGCAGCGCTCGTCGCCGGGCCTCGCCTGACCACCGTGCTGACTCATCCGAACATGATCGGCCGCCACAACAGCGTGTCGGTGCTCTCGTCGCCGCGGTTCGCACCGCAGGCGGCCGAGATCATCCCCCGGCAGATGAAAGAGATCCTCCTGTCCTTCAACCACCGCTCGGACGAGGGAGAGCTCTTTCATCCCCGGGGCCGCGAGCCCCTGCTGGACCCGGTGACCGCGAGCGCCTTCGGTCTCGGGGCCTTCTACGCATTGTTTCGTTTCCGAAAGCCAGGCTGGGCGCTGCTGCTGCTCACCTTCGTCGTGTTACTGCTGCCCTCGGTGTTCTCGGCCGGCCAGACCAACTGGGCCACCGCGTGGCGGGCGAACGGGGTTGTGCCCGGCCTGTTCGGGCTTGCCACCGCTCCATTTGCAGTCGTCTGGCAACTGGGCGCGGGCACCGGCGTCGTCCGTCGCGGAGTGATCGCGCTGTTCACCCTGGTCTTCGGGGTGATCGGTGCACTGAACTACCACTACTACTTCGTGGTCCACCCCGCCAAGCCGGGCTGGCCGATCGGAGCAGTTGCGCTACAGATGCAGGCGGCACAGCGGTTGCTGGACGCATCGCCTGAGACACGACTGCTCGTCAACCAGGATCTCGCCGGATCGTGGTACCTTACGACGCTTCCCTATGGCCACCGGTCGTACTCGTCGTTCGCCTGGCCTGACGTCGACCCGCTGCCGCCGCTGCTGGCCGACGATGGGCGCCCGGTCCTGGTGCTGGCGTCGGCATTGCGGGACTACCAGCGAGTGACGGCTGGCGATACGCTGATCGACCTGCTGGTGCACTACTATCCGGACGGGCAACGCGACGACCGGCGAGACCCGAGGGGCCGGGCGATGTACAGCACGTACCTGCTCCAGCCGGCGCAGATTCGGGCCGGGCACGGGCTCGCCGTGCGCTACACCTCGTCCGCCGGAGCGACGGTCGACCGGCCTGCATCATTCGCTATGTTCGACTGGCGGTTGCCGCCGACCAGCAGCTTCCCGTTCGTCGCCTCGATCCAGGGCACGCTGGTCGTTCCGGTCGAGGGCGCCTACGAGGTAGCGCTTCTCGGGGTCGAGAAACACGAGACGAGGCTGAACGGTCGGCCGTTCGCGAGTGGCTACCTGCTGCCAGGGTTGTACGAGATCGTGGTGCGAGCGGAGGTCGGCCGTCCAACGAGTGTCCAGCTTGCCTGGCGGCGTGACGGCGGTCCGATCACTCCGGTCCCGCCTTCCAGCGTGCTGGTCAGGGGTTTGCCACCGTGGGGGATCGTCGAGGAGTACACGCTTGCGGGGGCAGGCGGGGAGACCCAGAGGCGCTGGCTACCCGCGCTCTGGTTTGAGACGCCCGGCCGCAAGACGAGCACGCAGCCGCTGAGACGGATCGAGTGGGCCGGCGACGCCACGATACCGGTAGACGGCGCTTACCGTCTGTACCTGCTGACCCAGGCGAAAGCGACGGTCTGGGTGGATGGCCAGGAGCTTCCCGCGAGAGCGGGAGTGACGAAGGAGTGGGAGTTGCGCCTCACCGCGGGCTGGCACCGCCTGCGCGCGGCCGTCGATGCGCCGGACTGGCAGGACTTCCGCCTCTACTGGCTTGGCCCGGGCGACCGGCGCGAGGTGATCGGCGGTCTCACCGCACGGCCAGCGCGCTGAGGCCCTGTCCTCTGCTCGTCGTTCATTGCGCACCGCTCGCCAGCGCCAGCGCCAGCGCCACCGCCCCGAGCACGCCGCAGGCGTCGCCGAGCGCGGGCGTGGTGATCCGCGTGCGCTCCCGAAACGCGGCCAGGGCGCGCCGCTCGATCTCGGCGTGCATCGGGTCGAACAGGAGCGCTCCGGCGTTGACGACCCCGCCGCCGATCACGATGATCTGCGGGTCGTAGAGGTGCATCACGTTGGCGACGCCGACGCCGAGCGCGGTGCCCGCGTCGCGGATGATCTGGCCGGCCAGCGCGTCGCCAGCCGCCGCGGCCTGCACGACCACCTCGGCCGTCACCCGACTCAGGTTCCCGGCGACCACCTCCCGGATGCGGGACGGCGCGCCTGTCGCGAGGAGCGAGACCGCGCGGCGGGCGATGGCTGTCCCCGAGGCCAGCGCCTCCAGGCAGCCGCGATTGCCGCAGCCGCAGCGTGGCCCGTCGCGCTCGATGGTCATATGGCCGATCTCGCCGGCGCCGCCACCCGAGCCAAGCAGCAGCTTGCCGTCGGCGATCACCCCGCCGCCCACGCCGGTGCTGACCGTAATGTAGACCAGGTGATCGGCGCCAACGCCGGCCCCGAAGCGGTGCTCGGCCAGCGCGGCGAGGTTGGCGTCGTTGCCCAGGAAGACAGGCAGACCAAGGCGCTCGCCCATGAGGCGAGCCAGAGGCACGTCGCCCCAGCCGGGGAGGTTGGGGGGCGAGTAGACGATGCCCCGCCACGGATCGAGCGGACCCGGCGCGGCCAGCCCCACCGCTCGGACCCGCGCGCGGTCGAGCCCGTCGCCCATCTCCGAGAAGAGCGACTCGATGGTCGTCGCCATCCGGTTGACGACCGCCTCCAAGCCCTCCGCGGCGCGGGTCAAGGTGTCGGCGCGGCGCACGACCTCGCCACGCCCGTTCGCCAGCACGGCCCGAAAGCGGGTGCCGCCCAGGTCGCCGCCGACAACGTAGCGCTGATCCATCTCGCTCACGGGCCTTGCCTCATCACCAATCCCCACCAACGGGGAGCGGCTTGGCAGTCGCGTCTCCCCCTCGCCCCTTGCTCGCAAGGGGAGGTATCGGCGGAGAGGGTGCTCGGCGACTAATGGAGGTTAGCGGTGCTCGGCGACTGAAGTCGCGAGCTACCGTTACGAAGTCGGCCTTCGCCGACTGGGTGAGCCCGCGAAGGCGGGCTTCGTCAAGGTAGCCGCGACTTCAGCGACCGCCCGCCCCGCTCAGGAAGGAAGTCCCTGCGGGATCGCCAGGCCCGCCGTCGGCGTGGCGCGTGCGCCAGGTTATTTCGATAATCTTCATCAGTCGCAGGGCTACTCCACCGCGATACCTACTCCTGTGAGCTCTCCCCTTGTGGGACCCGGCTCAGGAACGGCAGGCAGGGAGTGAGGGGTTCTCCCACCTTGGGAAACACACCACGAGAGTATATCATGGGACGAGAGACACGAAAGGGCGACCCAAAGGAGATATGAGATGGAATCCGAGTGGCCTGACCTGGTCACGAAGCTCGCGGAGGCGCTCGTCGAGGCGCTCGAGACCCACGCGGCCCGGCCCGCGTCGGACCCCATGCGCCTGCTCGCCCTCGGGGAGGCCGTCGGGCTGCTGAACCTGGCCGACGACCTCCAGATGATCGGCCCCGTCCGCCAGAAGGCCGACGAGATCGCCGAGCGCAACGTCTACGAGGCGGTCTCCAACGCGATGCGCCTGCTCTACACGAGAGAGCCAGCCGGTCCGGGGACCGGTCCGGTCAGGAGTACCGGTGAAAGACGACCAGGAAAACGATCAGCGCGCAGATAGCGAGGATGCCGGTCACACCGGCGATGCCACCGGCGATCCCGAGCAAGGGGATGGAGAGGGCCAGCGCTGCGGCCACCAGCTTGGTGTCGCTCCCTCTCCTCACGTTTTGTTGCCGAACCAACTCGTTCACCCGCGCGTCGATGCGGGCCTCCAGCATCACGTCGAGTCGATCCAGGAACTTCGCGATCACGGCGGACTCGGCGCTGGCCGGAAGCTCGCGGCTCGCCGCGTAGGACGCCAGGAGCTCGTCCTGGATCTCCTGCCGCGCCATACCCGTCGCGCTCGCCGCCGGTTCGATCCGCTGCCGATGGTGGCTCATCACCGCCTCCTGTCGGGCGGGCGGCGTGTGGCCGGCGACATCTCGCGCCGGCACCCCTGATCGCCGCCGCATCCGGCGCCTCGTGGCATCCGCGCGATAGTCGCCAGTCCAAACGTGTGCTGGCGTCACCGATTGCCCCACATCCGGCGCCCCTCCGCACTATTGTACCGGCCGCTCCTCCCCCGGTCAATGCGCCGTGACGTCAGACGTCAGATCGGTGTCTATCGGTGTTCATCGGTGGTTCCCGTTCGGTCGGGCCCTGGGGCGAACGGGAAATGTGCGCTCACCTCGGACCTGGCACGGCGGCACCGGTGGCGGACCTCACTCCCTGCCGGCCGTTCCTGAGCCGGGCCCAATGCGGGAAAGGGGAGCCATCTCCGGAGAGTGGCCATGTCCTGCTGATGGGGGTCGTTTCCCCCCTCTACCCCCTGCCCGCCGTTCCTGAGCCGGGCCCCACTCGGGGGGAGAGGGGGAGGACGTCTCCCCCTCTCCCCTGGTGGGAGAGGGGGTAGGGGGAGAGGGGGCGCCCTGTCCGACGCAAAGGTGGCTATGTCCTGCTGATGGGGGTCGTTTCGGCAGACGCAAGGTAGCCACTCCCCAGGGAGCCATCCCCCTCCCCGCGCCGGGGAGGGGGGAAGGGGGGAGAGGTCTGCCCCGGTGCCCCGAGATGACCCCATGTTAGCGCAACTGGGGATGGGCGGTGAGGTCCGGCCCCTCTCGCCTCGCTGCACCCTCCTCGGTCTTCGCTCCTCGCTCCTGGCGCGACTCGGCGAGAACGTTCCCAAGCTCGTGCTCGAGCAGGCGCGAATCCCTCGCCTGGCCGCCGGCGTGGCGGACGTCCTGCACTACCCGTACTTCGCGGCGCCGGTTCACTCGGCGGTTCCCGTGGTGGTGACCGTCCACGACCTGATCCCGCTTCGCTCTCCCCTGTACCGGCGGTCGCTGCCGATTCGACTGTACGTCCGGCTGGTCTCCTGGGCGGCGAGCCGGGCGGCCTGGATCATCACCGACTCCGAGGCCAGCCGTCGCGACCTGCTGCGCAGCCTGCCGGTCGCCCCGGATCGCGTCGCGGTCATCCCGCTCGCGCCGCACGAGGCCTACCGACCGCTCGACGATCTGGCGTCGACCGCGCGCATGCGCCAACGGCTCGGCCTCGATCAGGATCACGGGCAGGATCACGGGCAGGATCACGGGCAGGATCACGGGCAGGATCACGGGCAGGATC
>JACPQP010000548.1 GCA_016190465.1 Chloroflexota bacterium | reverse complement strand
GGCGGGGATCGAGATACCAGAAATGCGGCACGCCAAGCCGAGCGTAGGTCTCACGTTTGGTCCGTCGATCGTAGTCCTCGGTGGTCGGCGACAGGACCTCGACGATCAGGTCGGGGATGATCCGGATCCACCCTTCGCGATTCACCGCCGCGAAGCGGTCACCGCTGAAGAACATGATGTCCGGGGAAACGTACACGTCCCTGTCGGCCACGATGAGATCGGCGTCGGGGATCACCATGCCGAGGCCGCGACCCACCGTATGACCTGTCAGAATATAGGAAAGCCGGTTGGCGACGATCTGATGCAGCGGTCGCGGACGTGGCGCCACGTACAGTACTCCGTCGATGATCTCATAGTCCTGGTCGTCCGGGAGCGCCGAGTAGTCCGCGAACGTCAGGCGGCGCTGGATGACTCTCTCAGGCACCATGACCATGGGGAACCCCTCCGCGGCCAGCGTGTGGCCGTCTCCCGTATTGTAGCACGTGGGCGTTGAGGTCAGCACAGGCCCAAAGAGGCGAGGCGCAGCGCAGGTGATAGAATACCGCCGCTGCCATCACTCATCCTCGGCCTTGGCTACATCGGCTCGGCGCTGGCCCAGCGGCTGCTGGCCGCTGGGCGGCCGATCGTCGCGCTGGATAACCTCTTCAGCACGGATCCAGCGGCGACGACTGTCCACCAGGGGCAAGCTGAGCGCACAGGGCTCCGGTGCGGGGTCTCCCGACTTCGGAGATTCCGGAAATCGCTGGCATCCGGCCGGCAACGCTTGACAGGCTGAGGCAGCAGGGTAGACTTGTATCCGTGCTGCTGCTCCCGAATCGGGCGAGGACGCTCCCCCTCTGCGTCGTCCCCCTCTCCGCGTCGGAGAGGGAGAGCCGTCATCCCCCTCCCCGCGTCGGGGAGGGGGGACGGGGGGAGAGGTCCGCGCCGGCGCCCCCAGGTGACCATAAGTTAGCGACTATGGGGTCAGGGGGTGAGGTCCGACCAGGGAGAAAACTGCGAATCAAACGAGCAAGGAGGAAATCGTGGCGAGCCGAGTCAACCGCGCCATTGAGCTGCTGGAGCAGGACCAGCCGGTCTACTACGTCGGCGGGCACACCGGCCACGTCCTGATCTACGAGCAGGGCCGGAAGGATGCCCACACCTGGGCCGACTACGTCAACGTCGGGATGGAGCACGGGGCATTCGATCTGGCCGGCCTGGCCGAGTACACGCGGGGGCTGATCGACGGGGGGCCGACGCGCTCGGGCCACCGGATGCCGACCGTGATCGTCGAGGCGCCGGTGAACGGCACCGATGAATCGAACATCCGCTTTAACGCCTGGCAGTTCCGGCAGATCCTCGGCCGAGGCGTCCACGGCATCCTGTTGTGCCAGGCCGAGACCGCGGACGCCGTCCGCGCGTTCGTCGAGTCGTGCCGGTATCCGAATCAGCTCGCGGGCGTAGACCCCCGGCTGCCGTCCCCGCTGGAGCGGATGCGGGGCGCCGCGAGCGGCGCGGGTCGCTCGGTCCGGTCGCCGCGCAATGCGGACGGGCGGCCGTGGCTCGGGGTGGGGACGCGCGGCCGGGGCTCGGAGCCGACCGCTGCGGCGGCCTGGGGCCTGCCACCGGAGGAGTATCTGGAGCGCTGCGACCCCTGGCCGTTGAACCCGCGGGGCGAGCTGCTCCTCGGCCTCAAGATCGAGAGTCCGGAGGGCGTGGCGAGCTGCGAGGAGATCCTGGCGGTGCCGGGCATCGGGTTCGCGGAGATGGGGCCGGGCGACCTGGGCCTCTCCCTCGGCCACGTGAAGGTGGCGCGCGACCCGTACCCGCCCGCGCTCCAGGAGGCGCGGGAACGCGTCTTCGCCGCGTGCAGGAGGTCCGGCGTGCGATTCCTGGAGGGCGCGACCCCGGAGACCGTCGCCGGCAAGATCGACGCGGGCGTGCGGGTCATCTCCGGGCACCGGGAGGATACCGCGATCGCCGGACGGGCCTACTCTCGTCGCACGATGCCCGTCTGATACCGGAGGCACGATGGGCCCCGCCTCTCGCGAGGAGTGGGACACCGAGGTGCGGCGTGAGCTCACCCGCCTGATCCTACCGGCCACGGTCGTGTCAGGGACGCTGTTCATCTGGATCACCGAGCTCGCCGGCTGGCCACCGGACGTCATTCTGCTGGGTCCGGCGCTCATTCTTCTTTCGTTTGCCGTCTGGGCCCTGCTGGATCACTCGTTTCGCGTGGCCCGCTGGCTCCTCGTGCTGGGGATCCTGGGGGTCTGCCTGTCGACCGTCGTTTTTCTCCCCCCGACCACGGCGGGTGCGCTGCTCGTCCTGCCGACCGGCCTGGCGGCGCTGTCGCTGGGTTCCCGTGCCGGTCTCCTCGTCGCCGCGCTCGCCAGCGTGATCGTGCTGGCGGGGGATCGCCTGCTGTCCCTGGCCGAGAGCCCTGCCGATGGTGCGGCGCTGCCGCTGATCTGGGGGATCGCTGCGCTCGGATGGATCTTCACGCGGCGAACCGAGCGGATGGTCGAGCCACTGCGGGCGAGCTACGAAGAGACGCATACGCTCCTGGTGGAGGCACGCGGGCAGCGGGTCGAGCTCAAGCAAGTGCAGGAGGACCTGGTCCAGGCGAACATTCAGCTCGCTCGGCTGTCCGAGCGCCTCACCAACATGTATCAGGTGGCCGAGGCGGCCCGGCGCATCAAAGAGGAGTTCGTCGCCAACGTCAGCCACGAGCTCCGCACCCCCCTCAACATGGTCATCGGCTTCAGCGAGATGATCACCCAGGCGCCGCACGCCTACGGAGTGGAGCTGCCCACCACCCTGCTGGCGGACGTCGCCGTCATCCAGCGGAACAGCGAGCACCTGGCCCGGCTGGTCGACGACGTGTTGGACCTGGCCCAGATGGAGGCCGGGCAGATGGCGGTCAGCAAAGAGTGGGTCTCGCTGCGCGAGATCGTCGAGGCGGCAGTGGTGGCGGTCGAGCCCCTGTTCCAGTCCAGGGGGCTCAATCTGGGGGTGGACGTGCCGGAAGACCTTCCGCTGGTGTTCGGCGACCGAACCCGCATTCGGCAGGTGGTGCTCAACCTGCTCAGCAACGCCGGACGCTTCACCGAGCAGGGAGGAGCGCGGGTGCGCGTCCGGAAGGAAGGCGCCGAGCTCATCACCAGTATCGCCGACTCGGGCCCCGGCATCAGCCCCGAGAACCAGACACACATCTTCGAGCCGTTCCATCAGGCCGACGGCTCGATCCGACGGCGATTCGGCGGGACCGGGCTCGGGCTGAGCATCAGCCGGCGGTTCATCGAGCTGCACGGGGGGAGGATGTGGCTGGAGAGCCAGCCCGGCGCGGGCAGCACGTTTTTCTTCAGCCTGCCGCTCCAGGCGGCGCCGTCCGATCCCGAAGGTGAGACCCGGTGGCTCGCCGCCGTCAAGCCCTATGAGCCGCGCACCCGCCCCTGGAAGGCGCCGGCTCCTCGATTGCTCCCCCGCTTTGTCGTCCTGGAGTCCGGGGACGTGCTTCAGCGGCTGCTCCGGCGCTATCTGGGCGACGCCGAGGTCACGTCGGTGTCGACCGTCGACCAGGCCGTCGAGGAAGTCCGCCGGCTGCCGGCTCAGGCCCTGATCGTCAACGACCCCGCCCTGGAGCATGCAGGCGAGCGCCTGCATCGGGCGGCGAGCCTGCCCTACCAGACGCTGACGATCACCTGCTGGGTGCCCGGCGAGCAGGAGGCGGCGGAGAGGCTCGGGGTCGTCCGCTACCTGGTCAAGCCAGTCTCGCGCGAGGCGCTGCTCGCGGCGCTGGATGCGCTTGGACGCCCCATCAGGACGGTGCTGGTGGTGGACGACGAACCCGAGGTCGTTCAGCTCTTCGGGCGCGTCCTCACGTCGGCCGGCCGGGGCTACCGCGTGCTGCGCGCGGTGGATGGAGAGCGGGCGCTGGCGCTGCTGAGGGAGCGCCAGCCTGACGTGGTGCTCCTCGACCTGCTGATGCCGGGTCTGGATGGCCACACGGTTCTGCGCGAGAAAAGCCTCGACCCCCGGACTCACGACATCCCGGTGGTGGCGGTCTCGGCTCAGGACCCGGTGGGTGATTCGGTGGTGAGCAACCTCCTCACCGTCACTCAGAGTGGGGGGCTGAGCCTGCGCGATCTGCTGACCTGTATCCAGACGCTGAGTGAGACGCTGGCTCCGGCGCGGAGATCAGGCGATCGAGCGCATCCAGGAGATCGCTCCGGCTGACCGGCTTGCGCAGGTAGCCGCTGACCCCCAGCGAGAACGCCAGCTCTTCCTGGGCGAGGATGGTGCAGACGACCACCGGCACGCGGCTGGTGAGCGGGTGCTGGCGAAGCCGCCCCAGCAGCTCCCACCCGTCCAGCTCCGGCATCATCACGTCCAGGACGATGATCCGCGGCGTGACCTCTTGCGCCAGGCTCCAGACCTCGTCCGGCCGCTGCGTCCCGACCACGCGATAGCGCGTGCCCGAAGCGTAGCGCTCGAGCAGACGCAGCGCGTCCGCGTTGTCGTCGACGACCAGCACCGGTACCTGTTCCAGAGCCGGCAGGGTGAGGATCGCGGAGAAGCTGCTGCCGTCGGCCGCGGCTACCGCCAGCGATCCGCCGCACGCGCCAGCCAGGCGCCTGGCCATCGCCAGGTTGGCCCCGTCGTCCGGTAACGGGGGGTGAAGCGACCGGTCGCCGGCGCTCTGCACCGCGATCCGGACCTGCGGTCCCGCGGTCGTCGCGCGGATCCCCAGCGGGCTGCCCGATGCCCGCGGGATGGCCACGCTCAAGAGGCTGAGCAGGATCTGCCGCAGCGCAACGGGGTGAACCGCGAGGGCGGGGATGCCCTCGGCGTGCTCCATCCGCAGGTGCACCGCGTGTCGCTGAGCCATCGCGCGGGCCAGCTCGAGTACGGCCGGCAGGATCACGCCCAGCTCGACCGGGCCGGCCGGGGGCTGCTCCTTGAGCCAGCGCAGCTCATCGTCGATGGCGGCGACCTCGCCTTCGTCCTCAGCAGGTTCCTCCTGGTCCGACTCCTCGCCCACGTCGATCTCGAGTCCGAATCGCTCGCGGAGGTGCTGCGCCAGCGCCTCGAGGGCCTTGCGCTGCTCGCGCTTGAAGTGTCGGATGCTGAGGCCGAGCTGCTCGGCCACCTCCTGCTGACTGCACTGCTGCACGTAGCGATAGTGGAGGATCTCGTAGGCCCGCCAGGCGCGGGCCTGCGCCGGGACGTTCGCCTCGGGCTTGATCGACTCGATGGCTCGGATCAGGATCTGGCGCAGCCGCGTCGGGACATCGGGCCGGCCGGCCGTGCCCGTCAGCGCGACGAGCGGGCTCGCCTGGAGGGCGCGGGGATCGTACAGGTGGTTCAGGGCGTGGCGGATCGTCGAGAGAGAGCATCGGCTGATGGACATGGCCCGTTTCCGGCCCCTTTTCGTCCCCGAAGTGGCCCAAAGGCCGATATGACAGGGCGCATCCCTCTGCTAGAATGCGCAACACAGCATATCAGTGGCGACACGCCCCGTCAAACCAGTGGGCGCCCGCGTCTCGACCGTATTGACTCCCGCTCGCATAAACGATATAGTCGGAGCGACTGGTCGCCTGTCCACGGCGGGCAGCGCGAGCAGGAGACGGAGCAAGGGGGTGCGATGCAACACTCCAGCGCCACGGCGGCTCACCGTCCGTTCTACGCCCGCCTGGGGTTTCAGCAGGCGCTGAGCGGGTATCTCTTCGCCGCGCCGGCGATCCTGGGGATGCTTTTCTTCACCGCGGCGCCGGTCGCCGCGTCGTTCTACCTCAGCTTCACTAACTACGACATCGTCTCGCCGCCCGCGTTCACCGGGCTCCAGAATTACGTCAAGCTCGCGACGACCGACACGCTGTTCCGCCACTCCCTGACGGTCACCCTCTACTACAGCGCCCTGAGCATCCCTCTCTCGCTGGTGACAGCCTTCCTGGTCGCGATGCTGATGAACCAGAAGGTGCGGGGGATCGTGGTGTACCGGGTGGTGTGGTATCTCCCGGCCCTGGTGCCCGTGGCGGCCAACGCGGCCCTCTGGCGCTGGATGCTCAACCGCGACTTCGGGCTCATCAACTTCCCGCTGATCGCCCTCGGCTTCGCGCCGCCCGGCTGGCTGGTCGAGTCCTCGCTGACGGTCCCCGCGCTGGTGATGGTCCACCTCTGGGGCATCGGCAACTCCGTGCTGATCTACCTGGCCGGCCTCCAGGGCGTGCCCCAGCACCTCTACGAGGCCGCCGAGATCGACGGCAGCAACTGGTGGCACAAGTTCCGGCACGTCACCATCCCGATGATGTCGGCGATCATCTTCTTCAACCTGATCATGGGCATCATCGGCTCGTTCCAGGTGTTTACCCTCGCCTACGTCATCTTCACGCCCGGCGGGGGGACGGGCACCGCGGGACCCGAGAACGCGGCCCTCTTCTACGTGTTCTACCTGTACCGGAACGCCTTCCAGTACTTCAAGATGGGCTACGCCGCCGCGCTGGCCTGGGTGCTGTTCCTGATCATCCTGGCCCTGACCATTCTGATGTTCCGGTTCCAGAACCGCTGGGTCTACTACGAAGGCGGAAAGCCGAGGTAAGCGAAGGTGGTGACGACGACCTCACAACCGGTGCGGCGCGAGGTGTACCTGGGGGGCTGGCCAGCCGGCGCCTCACCGCGAAGATCGCCCGGGGCATCGCCTACGCTTTCCTGACGGCCGGCGGGATCCTGATGTTCCTGCCGTTCCTCTGGCTCATCTCCACATCCCTGAAAGGCCCCTTCGAGGCGTACATCTTTCCGCCGGAGTGGATCCCCAACCCGCCGCACTGGGAAAACTACCCCGAGGTGCTCACCAAGCTGCCCTTCGGGCTGTACGTGCGCAACACCCTCACCATCACGCTCGCCGCGCTTGTCGGGCAGGTTGTCACTGCCTCCATGTGCGCCTACGCCTTCGCCCGCCTGCGCTTCCCGGGCCGCGACGCCATCTTCGGGATCAAGCTGGCGACGATGATGCTGCCCAGCGCGGTCACGCTGATCCCCGTCTATATCCTCTTCAAAGAGCTGCGGTGGATCAACACCTTCTTGCCGCTCACCGTGCCCTTCTGGTTCGGCGGCGGAGCCTTCTACATCTTCCTGCTGCGCCAGTTCTTCCTGACCATCCCGATGGAACTGGAGGAGGCGGCGATCATCGACGGCGCCAGCCCGTTCACCATCTTCACCCGGATCATGGTCCCCCTTTCCCGGCCGGCCATCACCGTCGTGACCATCTTCGGCTTCTTGCAGCATTGGAACGATTTCCTGGGGCCACTCATCTACCTCAACACGGCCGACAAGCGCACCATCGCCATCGGGCTGGCGGTGATGACGGCTGGCCTGGAGTGGGGCCGCGACATGACCCACCTGGTGATGGCGGTCTCGGTCATCATGATCATGCCCATCATCGTCATCTTTTTCTTCGCCCAGCGCGCGTTCATCCAGGGTGTCGTGTTAACCGGCATCAAGGGTTAGTGGCGCGTTCCCCCTCTCCTCTTCCCCACAGGGGGGAAGGGGAGCGGGTTGGGGTGAGGGCCGTGGGGTTCGCCCTCATCCCCCGACCCCTTCCCCCAATACTGGGGGAAGGGGAGAGGCCACCCCCTCTCCCCGAGGGAGAGGGGGCAGGGGGTGAGGGCTGCCCCCTCGGGGCGAAGGGGAGCACACCCCCTCTTCCCATCGTGGAAGAGGGGTGAGGGAGAAGCGTACGAAGGAGTAAGGAGGTGGTCGTTCTCTCCAGTCGAGATGTCACGAGTCAACTGGTTCCCGTGTTGTCTGAGGGTCCCGATTCACAATTTCAGCGAGGAGGTAGTCCCGTTCCAATGAGCACCATCAAGACTGTTCTGGGAAGACGCCGATTCCTGGGGATGGTGACCACCGGCCTGGCCGGCAGCGCCCTGCTGGCCGGCTGCGCGCCGGCGCCGACGCCCACGCCAGTCCCTGCCCCGAAGCCGGCCGCGCCGGCGGCGACTGCTGCGCCGAAGCCGGCCGCGCCGGCCCCCGCGCCGACGGCGACTGCTGCGCCGAAGCCGGCCGCCCCGGCGCCCACGGTGGCGCCGACGCCGACGCCGGCACCCGCGGCCAAGCCCGCGCCGGCCGCCGCCGGCAAGGTGGCCATCCGCCACTTCGCTCGCGGCGACCAGACCTACGCCGACCTTCAGAACGCGCTCAAGGACGCGTTTCTGAAGACGCCCGAGGGCAAGGACGTCGAGATCACCGTCGACCACAATCCACAGGACTTCTACCAGAAGCTCACGCTCCAGATCGCCAGCGGCACCCCACCGGACAGCGTCTTCGAGTGCGACTGCACGCTGGGCACCAGCGTCCGCAAGAAGGTCGCGCTGCAACTGGACGACTTCATCAAGGCCGAGAAGCGGTACAACAAGGACGACTACACCGACGGCGTGTGGTACGCCTCGACCTACCAGGGCAAGATCTTCGGCCTACCCTGGGACGGTGGCTCGGTCGCGCTCTACTACAACAAGGACCTCTTCGACGCGGCCGGCGTGAAGTACCCCGATCCCAAGGAGCCCATGTCCTGGAACACGATCCTGGAGAAGGCCAAGCAGCTCACCGTGGACATGAACGGCAAGCACCCGGGGGAGAGCGGCTTCGACCCGCGGCGGATCAAGCAGTATGGCTGGGACCCCGCCCGCGGTTACTGGCAGATCTACATGTTCGGCAACGGCGCGGAGGTCATCGAGAAGGACGGCACCGTCCCCATCGACTCGCCCGAGTCCGCCGAGGGCGTCCAGTGGCTGGCCGACCTGGGTGCGAAGCACTTCGTTGCGCCGAGCCCCGAGTACCAGCAGTCGGCACCGCTGAACTTCATGCAGGGCAACATCGCTATGGCCCAGACCGGCGTCTGGCAGATCGGCAACGCCAACAAGAGCAAGTTCAAGTACGACGTGGCGCCGACGGCCATGGGCAAGAAGCGGGCGACCATCGGCTGGTGGTCGATGATGTCCATCATCGCCAGCACGAAGTTCCGCGACGCCTGCTGGAACTGGACCTGGTACTGCACGTCGGAGCCCGGCGAGCGCATCTCGGCCGCCTCGGGCGTGGCCGTGCCGACGATCAAGAAGCTGCTCAAAGACGTCTTCATGGCGCCGGATAAGCCACCGTCCAACCGGCAGGCCTTCATTGACGATCTCGACCCCCGGTGGCACCGCTCGCCGGGCGACAAGATCGGCTCGTACTTCGGCAGCTATGTCCAGGAGTTCCGCCAGGTCCTCAACCCGATGCTCGACCCGGTGTGGATCGGTAAGAAGACCGCGGCGCAGGCGCTGAAAGAAGCCCGGCCGAAGCTGGAGCACCTGCTGAAGACGGGGGAGGTCACCTAAGTAGGTCTCGGAAAGTTCACCTGCGTCCCGGGAAGGTCCAGGAAGGGCGGAGCCCGTCCTGGCGGGGTTTGGGGTGTCCCCAAAACCATC
>JACPQP010000547.1 GCA_016190465.1 Chloroflexota bacterium | reverse complement strand
GGCTGGGGGCGGCGGCCATCCCCGTGGCCCTTCAACCCCCAACCCCTAACCCCCAAGAGTGGAGCCGAAGTGGCTCGTGTGGTGGGAAGCGCTCGCAGGGGGTGGTGTAGGATGGGGCGATCCTGGCTGGCCTGGGGAGAGGGGACGGGCGAGGGACACAAGGAGCTGGAGGAACTGCGCCTGGCCGTGCTCCAGCCGGTCCTCTGGGGCATGCCGGTTGCAGCCTGGGGGCTCATCCTGACCGCCTCTTTCCTGGGGCACTATCCGTTTGAGACCTCACTGGTGGTGCTGTTCTTCGGACTGCTGGCCAGCACGGTGTTGGCCCGGCTCCTTCTTCCGCGCGGCCTGACCCTTGCCGCGACCGCCACGGTGGCTGCCCTCTTCGCGACGGTCAGTGGCGCCTCTCTGACGAGCTCCGGAAGCGGTCTGGCGACTCTCTTTTCGCTGGTAGTCATCGTGGCGGTAGCCACGCTTGGCCTGCTCCCGGGGCTGATCGTGGCGGCGGCGGCCTCCGGGGTGGCCTACGTGGAAATGGGGAGCGTCGCCTTCCTGCCGACTTCGGACGACGCCGGCAGCGTCGTGATGCTGGCGTGGGCCAGCGCTCTCCTGGCCTGGGCCGCCAGTCGACCGGTCTACACGGCTTTGAGCTGGGCGTGGGCCAGCTACGACGATGCGCGGGCGACGACCCGGGAGCTGCGGGAACGCCAGCGGGAGCTCAGCCGCGCCCTCAAGAGCCTCAACGAGGCCTATGATCGCCTGGAGCACTTGAACGACGAGCTCGCGCGGGCCCGGAAAATGGCCGAGGAAGCCCGCCGACTCAAGGCCGAGTTCGCCGCCAACATCAGCCACGAGCTGCGCACGCCGCTCAACCTGATCATCGGTTTCAGCGAGGTGATGGCCGCGGCACCCCAGACCTACGGGGGCGAGCGCCTGCCCGAGGCGTACCGCATCGACGTCGACGCGATCTACCGCAGCGCCTATCACCTTTCCGGCCTGATCGACGACGTGCTCGAGCTGAGCCAGATCGAGGTCGGGCGAGTCGGGCTGGTCCGGGAGGAGCTCTCCCTGGCCGAAGTGATCCGGGAGGCGGTGGGCACCGTCGCTCCTCTCTTTGACAACAGGGGACTGTACGTCCGGGCCGAAGTGCCGGAGGACCTGCCACGGGTGTCGGCCGATCGCACGAGGGTGAGACAGGTGGTCATCAATCTCCTCACCAATGCCGGCCGCTTCACCTCTTCGGGCGGCGCTCGGGTGACGGCGCGGCTCGAGGCTAACGACGTGGTGGTCAGCGTCGCCGACACGGGAATCGGCATCGCTCCGGAGAACCTGCCGCGGGTCTTCGAGGAGTTCTACCAGGTGGACGGCTCGCTCCGCCGAGAGGTTGGGGGAAGCGGCCTCGGCCTGACGATCAGCAAGCAGTTTGTCGAGCTCCATGGCGGCTCGATGTGGGTCGAGAGCCGGGTCGGCGCGGGCACCGCCTTCCACTTTGCTCTGCCTCTCGCCAGCAACGTCATCTCCACGGTCCCCCCCGGCGACTGGGTCCTGTGGGATCGGCGGGCCGCGGCCCGCGCGGAGACCCGCGGGGAAGTCGTGGTGGTCACCTCCGACTCCGCGGTGGCCCGGATCTTCGAGCGCCACCTGGACGGCTACCGGGTGACCTCGGCGCCCAGCCTGGAAGTGGCTATGAGGCTACAGGCCACGGAGGTGGACTCCTCCCGGGCCCTGGTCGTCGTGGCCTCCTCCCCCGCCCAGGCGTGGCAAGAGCTGCGCAACCTGGAGCAGCAGGCGGGCGATGAGCCCATCGTTCTCTGCTCGTTGCCAGGCAGCCAGGACCTCGCCCTGGAACTCGGCGTCGCCGCGTATCTCGTCAAGCCCATCGTCCGGGAGGATCTCCTGAGCAGGCTGGAACGGCTGGGCCCGGGCATCCGCCACGTCCTCGTCGTCGACGACGATCCGGATATGGTCCGGCTCCTGGGCCGGATGGTCCGCTCCGCGAGCCACGGCTATCGAGTCTGGCCGGCCAACGGTGGTCAGGAGGCCCTCGCCCTGCTGCGCGCCCGGCGCCCCGACGCGGTGCTCCTCGACCTCCTGATGCCCGAGGTCAACGGCCACGCGGTCCTCCAGGCGATGCGTCAGGACGACCGGCTGCGCGACGTGCCGGTGGTGGTGGTGACATCCCGGAGTGGCCAGGAGGTGGCGATGTCCGCCGGGCTGCTCACCATCACGCGGCCTGGCGGACTCTCGGTGCGCGAGCTGATGGGCTGTCTCGGGCGCAGTCTCAGTTGCCTTCTCGCCGGTCCGAGGCAGGCGGGCCAAGAGCTGCCGCCAGCGCCGCCAGGAGCCGCTGCCGGCTGATCGGCTTGGCCAGGAGCTCCGCCGCGCCGAGGAGGAGGGCGAGGGGCCGCTCCTCGAGCACCGAGCAGACGATCACCGGGATATCCCTGGTCTGCGGCTGCAGCTTCAGCTTCTGGAGCACCTCCCAGCCGTCCTGAGCCGGCATCATGACGTCGAGGGTGATGACGGCTGGCCGCTCCTTCTGGATCAGATGAAAGGCCTCCTCGGCACTCGTGGCCGCGACCACGCGGTACGGGGTGCCGCTGAGGTAGCGCCGAAACAGGTGAATGGTGTCGCGATTGTCCTCGACGACCAGCAGCGTGGTGGGGCGGGCCGTCGGCACCACCACGAGCATCGCGAGGCCATCCTCCCCGAGTCGGCGCGCCTGGAGCGTCCCCCCTTGCGCTTCCAACAGGTGCCGCGCGATCCGCCAGCGCGTGTCCTGGTCCAGTTGCTCGGGCGAGGGGTAATCGGCCCGGACTCGGCCGCTTTCGCCGGACCGGGTCAGCGCCAGCTCGATCTCGACGGCGTCGGAGACGGACGTTGCCCGGAGAACCACTGGCCCGGCCGCGTTGTCCTTCTCCGCGGCCTCGAGGCTCAGGCTGAGGAGGCTGAGGATGGCCTGGCGCAGCACGGTGCGCTCGACCAGGACGAACGGCAGGCCCGCCAGCACGTCGGCGACGAGGCGCTGGCCCCGGCGCTCGGCCAGAGGCCCGATCGTCTCCAGGGCGCTCAGGACGACCTCCCGCAAGTCGGTCGTGCTCGGCTCGGTTGTCGCACCCATCCGGGTGGCTTCCCGCTCCGGCAGCGATCGATCGCCCGCGCCCGGCGGCTCCCCCAATCCGGGGAGCACATCGGCGTTCCGGCTGGCCGGCGGCTTTGGCACGACGCACCGGTCCCGGATGATCGACGCCACAGCCTCCACGCCCTCCCGCCAGTACCGGCCAGACTGCCGCACACTGATCGCCAGTTCCTCGGCGATCTCTGGGGCGCTCATCGCCTCGACGAAGCGGAGGTAGATGTAGCGGTATTTCCGCCAGGCCAGCGACTCATAGGGTACGTCCTCCGAGGGCCTCAGCTCCTGGATGGCCGCGAGCAAGGCGCGCCGAAGGGCGCGCCCGCGGGCCTCGCCAGTGGTCTCGGGCACCAGGTACCTTGCCAGGGGGTGAGTCTGCAACACGGTCTGGTCGTGGAGGTGGGCCAGGGCCTCCTCCACGAGGGCGCTGAACTCCCGCGGTTCCATGCCGGCGATTATAGGCGAGAGGCCAGCCCAGGACAACCTGGACTCACGGCTCTTCACGGCCTCACACCGGCTTCACGATGGCTTCGCGATGGCCTCACGATGGCCTGGCAACCGTTGACTGGTGTCGAGAAGAGTGATATAAGGGTGACACTGACGCGGTCCGCCTGACCTACCCGGCCCACGTTCCGGGCCCGCCACGGGCAGGGGGCGGTGCGGAGACACGGAGGCGCGGCCGGACCCCCTCTCCCAGTATTGGGACCGGCTCAGGAAGGGCCCTCCTCCCCCGACCCCTTCCCCCAATACTGGGGGAAGGGGAGGGGCACGCGGGCGCGGCCGGACCCCCTCTCCCAGTATTGGGAGAGGGGGCAGGGGGTGAGGGCCGTTCCCTCTGGTGGCACCGGCAGGCCCGGTGGTCACCGTCGCATCTATCCGCAAGAAAGGAGGAGACCCGGGCAACGGCCATTCTCCTGGCAATCCTGATCCGAGTGTGGAGCTCGGCGCTCTCTGGCAGTTGCCGCGTGATGTGCGGCCCCAAGCGATGAGACACAAGCGATGCTAAAGAGGAGGGTTCACGGATGCAGACCCCGGTCTTCGCCAATCGTCGAAAGCTGCTCAAGCTGGTGATCGGCGGCACGGCGGCCACGCTTCTGCTGGCTGCCTGCGCGCCAGCGCCAGCGCCAACGGCTACCCCGGCACCCAGGCCCACCGAGGCTCCCAAGCCGGCAGCGGCGGCGCCAACGCCGACGCCAGCTCCGGTGGCCGTGGCGACGCCCACCGCAGCGCCCAAACCCGCGGCGCCGACGACCGCGCCAACACCCGCGCCCAAGCCGACGGCGCCGCCGACGCAGGCCGCCGCGAAGCCGAGCGGCCCGATCACGATCCGCTGGGCGACCCTCAGCGGCGAGGGCAATCCCTATCTCGAAAACCCGCGACTCGCGGCCAGGGAGTTCGTGGCCAGGAACCCGGGAGTCACGGTGAACGTCGAGCCGACCGCCGGCGACTACAAGCCCAAGCTGGTCGCCGACCTCGCCGCGGGGACCCTCGCGGACATCTTCTTCAGCCACAGCGGCCTGATCCAGGTTCTCGCCGACGCCGGCATCACCAGAAGCATGGATCCCTACTTCCTGGCCGCCAAGGGCGACGAGCTGAAGAAGAAGGATTTCTACCCGTTCCTCATCGCCGCCGGGTCAACGGCGAAGGGCGAGACACACCTGCTGGGCATGGGCGCCGACGCTATGACGATGCACTACAACAAGGGTATGCTCAAGGAGGCTGGCCTCCCGGAGCCCAAGAACGAGTGGACGTGGCCCCAGTTCTACGACTACGCCCGCAAGCTGACCAAGAAATCAGCCGACGGGCGCGTCGTCGAGCGCTGGGGGGCCGGCCTGCGCAATACCTGGGCCGGCGCTCTCAACGGCCCGATCTACTCGGCCGGCGGCGACTGGATCAAGATCACGGGCGGCAAGCAGGAGTTCCCCTGCACGACGCCCGAGTTCATCAAGGGTTTGAAGTACTGCTGGGACGGCGTGAAGGAGAGGATCTTCGCCAACGAAGACGACATCAAGGCGATGGGCGACGTGCACGCCGCCTTCGTCAACGGCAAGCTGGCGATCGTCAGCGGCGCTCGCTGGTCGGCGCCAGTGCTCCGCAAGGCGACCTTCGACTGGGACTCCGTGGCCGAGCCGCGGGACGTCCGCTATGGCGTTGGCGCCGGCACCGCCGGCTGGAGCATGGCCGTCTCGACCAAGAACCCCGACATGGTCTGGAAGCTGGTCCAGCACATCTTCAGCGAGGAAGGCTACAAGCCATGGGTCGCCAACTACGCTGTCGTTCCGACGCTCGTCAGGCTGAGGGATAGCTCGATCTGGCGGAACCTGGCGCCCCCACCGTACAACAACGACGCCTACATCGTCGCGATCAAGAACGCCTACCTGCGGCCACGCGGGGTCGCCTATGAGGATGGTGGTTTCATCGACAAGCAGTTCGCGGACGCCTACCAGCGGTACGTGAAGGAGAACGTCTCCATCGAAGATGCCGCGAAGACGATGAAGGCCAAGTTCGACGACTTCCTGAAAGACAACCCGGCCACGGTCGTCGAATGGAATCCGGGGGCGGAGTTCTAGATGACCTCGAGCCGATTGACGCCGGCCACTCGCGAACAGGCCACGTTCGCCGGACGTGAGCAGGAGAGCGGGCTGCGCCTTACGGCGCGGCACGAGGAGTGGCTCTGGGCCGCCATCCTGCTCCTGCCCAGCCTGGTGCTCTTCGCCATGTTCGTGATCTGGCCGGCGCTGGTCGGCCTGTACCTCAGCTTCACCAACTACCGGCTGCTCAACGCCCCGGAGATCATCGGCTTCGCCCACTACGCCAGGCTGGTCCGGGACCCCGACGTGATCCAGGCCGCGGTCAACACCGCGATCCTCTTCGGCGAGGTGGTTCCGGCGGTGATCCTCCTCTCGTTCCTCGTCGCCGTGCTCCTCAACCAGCCCCTGCGGTTCCGGGAGGTGTTCCAGGTCTTCTACTTCCTGCCGCTCATCGCCTCGCCGGTCGCCACCGCGGCGATGTTCCGGTATCTGCTCTACCGGGAGTACGGGCTGCTCAACTCGGCCATCAGCCTGGTCTACCCGGCCCGGCTCGACTACCTCGGCAACACGAGCCTGGCGCTCCACACCATCAGCGCGCTGATCATCTGGGGCGCGATCCCGGTCAACGTCATCCTCTACCTGGCCGCGCTCCAGCAGGTGCCGCCGGAGCTCCACGAGGCGGCGGCCATCGACGGGGCGGGGACCCTCGACCGCTTCCGCCACATCACCTGGCCGCTGGTAACCCCGACGACCTTCATGCTGATCATCCTCAACGCGCTGGGGGCGACCATCGGCTCGTTCGACCTGGTCCGGGTGCTGACCAACGGTGGTCCGCTGGGGGCGACGACTACCCTGGTCTACCTCGTCTATCAACGCGGGTTCATCGACCTCAACATGGGCTTTGCCGCGGCGCTGGGCTACACCCTGTTCGTCGGCGTCCTCATCGTCACGCTGATCCAGTTCCGGCTCCAGCGCCGCTGGGTCCACTACTAAGGGGGGGCAGGCACGGGGGCCTGCCCCTACAGGGGGGGGCAGGCACGGGGGCCTGCCCCTACACTCACGCCAAGGTGTCGGGCCAGATGTCTCACTCGATGC
>JACPQP010000054.1 GCA_016190465.1 Chloroflexota bacterium | reverse complement strand
TTTCTGATACCTACTAGGAACGGCGGCCGGGGAATGAGGGCCGTTCCCGGGCGTGGATCAGCCTTTCAGGGCGCCGGCGGTCAACCCGGCGATGAACTGTCGCGACATCAGCATGAAGGAGGATGAAGATGATCGCCACCACGACCGCCGAGGTCAGATAGGGCATGAAGTAGGTCAGGCGGAAGAAGTGCTTCCACCTGACCTCCGCCGCGTTCAGGATCACGGCGGCGAGCAGCGCCGTGGGCAGGATGACGAAGATGCTCCCGGCCGCGTAGTACGAGGTGTTGAAGAGCGCCCTGACGAACCGCGCATCCCGGGCCAGCGCCAGGTAGTTGTCGGCACCGATGAAGGTCATCGGCGCCCCCACCCCGACCTGGTTGAAGAAGCTCAGGTAGAGCGAGTGGATGATCGGGTAGACGCCGAAGACGGCGAACAGCACGAAGAACGGCGACACGAAGACGTACGGAGCCGCGCGCCGCTGAAGCCGGTCCAGCGATACTCCCCGCACTGCTCGCCTCGCCTCACTTATTGTACTGCTCGGTCAGCTTCCGCAACTCGGCCGCGGTTTCGGCTACTGCCTCCTTGACGGACTTCTTTCCCTCCATCACGGGTCGGATGGCGAGCCGCTGCACGGCGGGCACACCTTCGCCCTGGGCCGGGTGGTTGTACCAGGTCGGAACGTCTGGCGCCAGCTCGGCGAACAGCTCCCCCAGGCGTTGGCCACCGTAGTAGGGCCGGGGCTCGCGCATGCGGGGGTCCTTCAGCGCCTCCTTCAGCGGCGGGTAGAGGTCGATCATCTGGTACCGCACCACCACTCGGTTGGGGTCGAGGAATGTCCACTCCAGGAAGCGGGCCGCCTCGTCCAGCTGCTTGCTGGTCTTCAGGAGCGCGGTGCCGGTCCCGCCCGCGGCGCTGGTTTTCCTGTCCCCTGCCTTGACCGCCGGGAGGTACTGGGCCGCCCACTTGCCGGACAGCTCCGGGGCGTTGTCGCTGAGGAACGTGGCGTACCAGTCCGCGCCCCACAGCGCCGCGACCGCACCCTCCTTCACCGCCCCCCACAACGCGGGGCCGGCCGGCGCGTCGACGGCGATCTTGTGCTTGTGCTTCAAGTCCGCGAGGAACTCCAGCGCCTCGACGCCGCTGGGCTGGTCGAAGATGACGTTGCCGTTTTCGTCGTGGAGGCCACCGCCCCGCTGGCGGATGTGCACCCGGAGGTCTGTCCAGGACTCGGGCTGGACGAACGTCATAAACTGCTTGTCCCTGGTGAGCTTCTTCCCCGCCACCATGAAGTCGTCCCAGGTTTTCAGCGGGACCTGCACCCCTGCCTTCTCGAAGAGGTCGACGCGGTAGTAGAGCACCACCGGCGTGAGGGCAACCGGCAAGGCGTACTGCTTGCCCTTGTGGCGATAGATCACCAGGCGCGAGTCAAACATCATCACGGCTTCCGCAGAAAGATCAGCGTCTCGTAGTAATCGTCGAGTGAGCGCGGCCGGGCGTTCGCGTTGGACTTGCGCAACTGCACCTCGCGCAGCGCCTCGACCTCGAACCCCATGCCCCGCGCCTCCTCCGCCAGCAGCTCGGCCGAGGGCACCGTGTAGAGGGCGTCGCGCGTCGAGAACCGGTAGAATGTGCTCTGCTTCCCGCTGACCACCACCGCGAGCGCCCCGGGGAGGAGAACCCGGCCCATCTCGGCGAAGGCCTGACGCATATCAAGGAAGTAGCGTGCCGTCGGCCCCGCCTTGATCGCCCGGAGCTCGTCCCCGCGCAGCCACTCGACGGCGCGGCGCTCTGCCTCGGTGAGCGCGCTCAGACTGAGCCGGTTTTCGTCGCCGGGACGCCGGAAGCTGGTAGGGGCGAACCTTGTGTTCGCCTCCTCCATATCGCTGTCTGCCAGGCCGCTCATCGAGCCGACCGAATGGTCGACCAGGTCGTCCACGCCGCCGTGGTTGCGCATCCCCAGGGCGATCAGCGAGAGGGCGCGGGCCTTCGCGTAGCTCTCGCGGCCGCTGGAGGCGGGCAGGTAGGGCGGAGACGTCACCAGGATGTCGAACCGGCCGAGATCGTCGGGGATGCGCCGGGCGTCGGCGACCACCGCTTGTGCATCGGCCAGGCGCAGATGGAGCGTCTCGCGCAACCACTCCGCCACGGCGGCCACCTTCACGTAGTCCCGGATCGACCCGGCGAAGATCTGAGAGAGCGGGGTCCGGGCGAAGGTGAGCGAGAACCGCCCAACGCCGGTGCCCAGGAGGCGCATTCGGACGTGGCGGGCGATGGCGTCCGACAGGTGGACGCGAAAGAGGTCGCGCACGGCCGGATCGGTCTCCGTCACGACCGCCTGGACCACCCGGATCTCCCGGCTCAGCGCGGCGGCGATCGTCGGGCTCATCCGCCGGTGCTTCATCAGCCACGCGGGTAATGTCAGACCACACTCCTCCCCTCCAGGTGGGGCCGGCTCAGGAACGGCGGCAGGGGGAGAGGGGGAGGCCCCGGGCGGAGGGGGGATGACGCCGTCGGTGGTCACGGCTGGCACGTCATCGAACAACTCGAGCTGCCCACGCAACCGCGCCGTCAGGGCTCGCGTCGCCCGCTCTGCTGCGGCGGCGAGGATCGCGCTGTCGGTCTCCACCGCGGCCAGCTTGGCCCGGGCGATCAGCACGGCCAGCGGATCGACGTCGAGGCCCACGCTCGGGATGCCGAGCGTCGCGGCCTCCAGGAGCGTCGTCCCGCTGCCGACGAAGTTGTCGAACACGCGGTGCGGCCCCCGGCCAAGGCGCCGCTCGCAGACGTTGAGGAGCGACCGGACCATGCGCGGGAAGAACTTCGCCTTGTAGTAGTGGATGTCGTGGGACAGGTGCGACGTCGTGGCGTATGCCGACAGTGCTTCGTCCGCGAGCTGGACCGCCCGCCGGTCAGCCATCCTCCCCAGCAAGGCGTCGAGCACCGCCGTCAGATTGCGCTTCGTTTCGGCGGGGCTGGCCGAGCGGCGAGCGACCACGTCCGACAGCTCGAACAGCGCGTAGTGGGGGATCGCCTGGACGACGAGATGCCCCTCGTCCACGTGATAGGCGATGACCGGACCCAGCGCGCTTTCGGCCGCGGTCAGGAGCGACCGGGCCTCGACCGTGTCCGGCGTGATCGCGTAGATGCGCTGGACGAAGGAGACCCGGCGGATCAGATCGGAGAGGAGCGCCAGGGGGCCGCTGGCGAGGTAGGCCCGCGTCCCGCTCTGCCGAGCGTGCGAGCCGAGCCTCCCGAACCCGTCCAGCGCGGCCAACTGCGGCAGGCTGTCGACTGCCTCCTCGACGCCGGTCACCCCGTGCACCCCGTCGTGCAGGAAGGCGTCCAATTCAGCCTCGGCCAGCAGCAGATCGCCTTCCAACGTGATGTTCCGGCGCAGCGCAAAGAGGAAGCGGGCAGTCTGACCGTTCACGAGAAGAACCTCGGGTTTCGTGCTGCCCTCTTCTTCCGGGCACCCGCGCCCACGCAGGACGTCCCGCTCAGCGCGCCAGGATGGTGACGAGGCCCGTGACAAGGACGAGGACGAGCATGACTCCGAGAAACACGGTGATCTGCTGCATCATCGCGGCGATGCGGCGCTCCACGTTGTCGAACCCGGTCTGGATCGTCCGCTCCTGGGTGGTGATCAGGTGATCCAGACGGTCGAGGCGGGCGGCCAGCGCCGAGAAGGACTCCATCAGTTGGCGGTTGATGGCGACCACGTCCGGCTCCACGGCGCGCTCGCCACGTGACGTGGAGGCCTCGTGCCGCCGCTGCTGTTGCTGCGCCTCGATCTCCGACAGCTCGCGCTCGACCCGGTCGCGCATGTCACCACCCCCACGGCCTTTGACAGCACACCCAATTCACCGTGATAATGCCGGTCTTGAGTGCATCTTACCACGTCGGCTCAAGGATGCAATGATCGAGTGAACACGCCGAAGCCCCCTCTGCCGGGGATGACGACACTGATCGTGCTCGTCGTCAGCTTCCGGCTGCTCGCCATCCCGCTCGTCCGCCCCGGTGGCTTCTTCAGCGACTGGACCGACTTCTATTACTACCGGGGTCTGGCTTCCCTGGCCGACCAGGGTTTCTACCCGTTCATCCACTTCTGGGTGGAGTATCCCCCGCTCTTCCCGTGGCTGGCCGTGGCGCTGCACCAGTTTGCTATGGGCTTGCCACCGTATCGGCATCCGCTCCTGTGGTTCAGCATCGGGCTCTCCGCGCTCCTCACGCTCGCCGACGTTGCCTCGCTGGTGATGCTGCGGCGGCTGGGCGACCGGCTGTGGGGACCGGGCGGCGGGCTGCGCTGCGCCTGGATTGCCGCGCTCCTCTTCGCGCCGTTCTACGCGAGTTTCGAATGGTTCGATTCGCTGCCGACCGCGGCGCTCCTGACCGGCGTCGAGCTGCTCTGTGCCGGCCGGTTCGCCATCGCGGGCTCTGCGCTGGCGGTTGGGAGTCTGCTCAAGCTCTTCCCGCTGTCGGTGGTGCCCGTCGCGGTCCTCGCGGCGACCGGCGCTCGGCAACGGCTCGCGCTCGGGTTGGGCATGCTGGCGGTGCTGCTCGCCGTCCTCGGCCCCCTGATGGTCCTGGGCCCGACGATGACGCTCGCTTCGTTCGCCAGCCTGGCCAACCGGGGATCGTGGGAAACGCCCTGGGCGCTGCTCGACGGCTACTACGCCTTTGGCGTCGTCCCCTCGCTCGTGGACCGGGTGCTCTATCCGGCCAGCGCCTTCTGGACCACGCCGGGTCGTTCGGCCTGGGTCTGGTGGCCGGTCGCCCTGGTGGCCAGCGTCGCCTACCTGGCGTTGCTCGTCCGGCTACGGGTCGACCGGGCGACGGGGCGACGGGGGGACGGGACGTACCCGGACGCCCCGTCGCCGCCCTCACCCCCTACCCCTCTCCCACGGGGAGAGGGGCGAGGGGTGAGGG
>JACPQP010000542.1 GCA_016190465.1 Chloroflexota bacterium | reverse complement strand
GGGTGTTGAGGGAGCACGTAAACACCGGCAGGTCTCGCACCGCCGGCCGGCTGCCCTCGAGCTCGTGCCAGAAAGGGGGGGCATCCTGATCGGCGACGATCAATGCCAGTTGCCTCCGATGGGGCCACATGCCCGCACTCCCCTAAGGGGCTCGGCCCAACCCCTCGGTGGGGCTGGGAACTGACGTGATGCGCAGGTCACGTCTCGCCGGGGCTCAAGGTGGGGACGATGCCCGAGGCTCGTTGACGCTGCTGGGCGTCCCAGGTGACGAGCGGGACGCCGGTGCGGTAAGCGACGGCCACGTACACGGCATCGGCGCCCTTCAGGGATAGCTGAACGGCGAGTTGTGCAGCCAGCCTACCGACCAATTCGTCTACCGGGAGGAGCTGAATGCCGGGGGCATTGCTCAACTGCTCAAGGGCGCGTGCACCCAGGCTGGGTTGGCCGGTGCGCCGGGCGATGGCTCCCGCAACCTCGGCGGGAAGTATCCAGGGGGCAATGAGGGGTTGGCTCGCGTGGGTATGTTCCATCAGCCAGGCGCGGCTGGCCGCATGGTGCATGTCCTCGGGGAGGAGAACACTTACCCAAAGGCTAGCATCGGTCACGACCATGATCATTCCCTATCCTCTGCGATGGATTGGGCGGCCGATACGCCAGCCGGCCAGTATCGATCGATCTCTGCGGCCAGGCTGTCCATCTTCTTCCAGTATTCACGCCATTCCTCCTCGGACGGCAGTAGCGGGGCGGGCGTGATCTGGGCTACCACTCGACCGTGCTGGGTAATCTGGACGGTCTCGCGCCGTTGACTTACTTCCCGCACGATCTGGCTCAGCTTCTCTCGCAGTTCTCGGATGCCCACGGAGCGCATCGTTCTCTCTCGCCTCCTGACACTACAAGTGTGTACGCAATACGGTAATTGTAACGCGGGTGTGGCGCCGACGCAACACGGAAACACGCCTGTGTCACGCGCCGTGAACGTGCACGGTACCACCTGGCAGGCCGGGGGCGGGGGCCTGCGCGGGGCTCAGAGCGAGCGCGAGGCCCGCAGCGCCGCGTGCGCACCGGCGAACGAGATCTGGCTGTCGGCGATCCGGTCCGGCTCGCCGTCCCCTTCCGGACGCGGGTGCCAGTGAGTCTCCAGGCTAAGCGTCCCGGTGTAACCGTCGCGGCGTAGCCCCCGGAACTGGGCGACGTAGTCCACCTCTCCTCCGCCGACGGCCTCCCAGGACGTCAGACCTGTGGCAGGATCGACGACGCGGGCGTCCTTGACGTGGACGTGGCAGATAAAGGGACGGACCGCCTCATAGCCCTCCGGGTAGGGGACGCCGCCCGAGACGTAATCGTTGCCAGGATCCCAGATGGCCCTGAGCGCCGGATGGTCGACCGCCCGGAGGATCCGGCCAGCGTTGTGCCCGGTGTTGGCCCAGCAGGAGCGGACGTTCTCCAGCCCGAGGATGAGCCCGTTGTCGGCGGCCTCCCGGGCGGCAAGGCGCAGGCCCTCGACCACCTTCTCCAGCGCCGCGTTCGGCACCTCGCCGCCGCGCGGCAGGCGTGGGCTCGGGTTCCCGAGACCGACCATCCCGTCCCGCCGGAACGCGTAGGTCCGCACGATGGGCGCGCCGAGCCGCCGGGCGACCGCGATGCTCGCCCGGAGCATGGCCAGGTCACTCTGAAAGGCAGGATCCCTGGCCACGCCGCCGCGAGGGACGTCGCCGAGCAGCACCAGCTTCAGGAACAGCGAGCCGACGGCGCTCACGCGCATCTCGTAGCGGTCGAGCAACACTCGCGCGCGGTCGATCTCGGTCTCGTCCATCGCCACGACCGGCTTGCCCCCGAACTCCAGCAGCTCCACGCGGCGCATCCCCATCTCCCAGGCAACCCGGAGCGCGGTCTCGAGGTCCGGGTGGACCTCGTCGGTGCAGACCCCGAAGCGCTCCAGCAGCGGATCGTTCGCGAGCGATCGATTATCCATCACGCCAACCCTCCTCTGCCATCACTACTGCACACCCTTCATGTGCGGCCGGGCCACCAGCATCGCGGCGACGGTCGCGGCGATGATCGCCGCTCCGAGAACGATCGCGGTGGGGGCGCCGATCAGCTCGGCCACCGGCCCGATCAGTCCCGCCCCCAGCGGCGAGAAGCCGAGGAAACACAGGGTGTAGAGGCTCATCACCCGTCCGCGCAGGTGGCCCGGAGCCAGCACCTGCAACAGGGTGCTGGTGGTGGAACTGAACACGTTGTTCATCAGCCCTACGCCGACCAGGATCCCGACCGAGACCCAGTACACCGGCGACAGGCCAAAGCAGGCGAGCAGCACGGTGAACAGCAGGGCGCTGCCGAAGAGCAGCCGCCCCTTTCGCCACGTGGTGCCCAGCCCGGCGAGTCCGAAGGCGCCGATCAGCGTCCCCAGCCCCGCCGCCGACGTAAGGTAGGACTGGGAGATGAGCTGGATCTCGGGCGGCTGCCCCGCCGCCAGGACATCCTTGACGAGCGCCGGCAGCAGGAAAGTGTACGACCGTCCGAAGAAGCTGGCGACCGCCGCCAGGACTACCAGGGTGCTGAGGGTCTGGTTGCCGCGCACGTAGCGCAGCCCCTCCAGGAGGTTCTGGAGGGGGTTGCCCCGGGCGACGCCGGCGGCCTGCTGTTCGAGCCGGATCAGGGCGAGCGCGATGAAGACGGCGCCATAGCTCGCCGCGTTCAGGTAGAAGGCGCCGGCGATGCCGACGAACGGCGCGGCCAGGCCATAGATGGCCGGGCCGGTGAACGCCGCCCCGTTGAAGACCGCCGAGTTCAGGCTCGTCGCGCTCAGCAGGTCCGCTTTCGGCACGAGCTGTGGGAGCAGCGCCTGCCGTGCGGGCTGATCGAACGCGCCGGCCACCGCGCCGAGGAAGCTGGCGGTGACGATGTGCCAGGGCTCCACCAGCCCGAGCGAGGTGAGGACGGCCAGCCCCAGCGCGAGCAGCGTCTGCGCGCTCTGCGTCACCCAGAGCAGCCGGATGCGGTCCACGCGGTCGGCCACCACGCCGCCGAAGAGGGGGAAGAGAATCATCGGGATGGCCCGGGCCAGGCCGACCAGCCCCAGCATCGCCTTGGAGCCCGTGAGGTCGTAGATGAGGAATCCCTGGGCGACGAGCTGCATCCACGTCCCCGTGTTGGAGGTGATCAGCCCGATCCAGAACAGGAGAAAGTTTCGGTGCCGGAGCGCCCCGAAGCGCGCGCCGTCAGCCGGGACCGATGGTGGCCCTGCCGCCTCCGGCGCGCCAGGCCGCATCCCGCTGGCGTCCCCGGCCGCCGGCCGGGCCGCGCGACCGCGTGATCCCGTGGCCACCGCCGATCCCCCTGGCCCCGCCGGTCGCCCGGCGTATTGGCCCCATTCTCGCCTGTCCGGCGCCGCCCGTCAACCCACGGCGCGCGGCCGATCGGGTCACCACGCGAGCCG
>JACPQP010000540.1 GCA_016190465.1 Chloroflexota bacterium | reverse complement strand
TGCCCGCCGTGGAGATGAACAGGAGCGCGAGGACCGAGACGACGGCGAGCGCGCGGGTGGCGGCGTGGGCCAATACCATAGCGGGTGACTCCCCTTGACCGGGCACGTGCCGGGCGGATTCCGGCCTGGTCTGTGCAAGAACCAATCCGGACGGACGCATGCCCGGCCGGCCGAAGCCAGCGAGATTATACCGCGCTGCGCTGGCTTCAGGCAAGGAGACGCTGCCCCGCAGGGCGGGGGCCTGGGGGTGTCCCCCAGTGAGCACCCCTCCTGGCCTGGGCCAGGGAGATGCTGCCCCGCAGGGCGGGGGCCTGGGGGTGTCCCCCCATGTAAGTGTCTCCTTCAGCCAGGGAGATGATACAGCATCATGTAGACGAGCCAGCCCGTGGCGACGACGTAGAGCCAGATGGGAAGCGTCACGCGGGCGATAGCGCGATGTCGACCAAAGTCGCCGCGCAGCGCCCGCCGGAGGGTCAGCAGGATCAGCGGCACGATGGTGGTGGCCAGGATCGTATGCGATCCCAGGATGACCAGATAGACGATGCGCATAGCTCCCTCGCCGGCGAAGATCCGCGTCGGCAGGAGCAGCGCTCGGGTGACGTAGACGACGAGAAACAGCGCGGCGAAGACGACAGCCGTCAGCATACTCCGTCGGTGTCGCCGCACGTGTTTGCGTCGGATGAAGGCATACCCCAGGAGCAGGAACAGACCGCTGATGACAATGAGCGCGGTGTTGGCAATCGGCAGCAGCGTGGCGAGAGAGCCCAAGTCCAAGAGACCTATCACCGATTAAGTTTGTAGTGCTCGAGCACGGCTTGCTGTTGCTTGTTGAACAACTGGGTGTACTGAACCCCGCGGCCGAGATGCTGCCGGCACTTGCTGAGGAGGCTGAGGTCGCCGCTCCGGCCCAGGTCGGAGATCGTCGCCGTCGCCTGCTGCAGCTCCTGGATCCAGTGGATCAACCATTCCTGACACTTCATCGTCCCCTGCGTGGGGGCCTCGATCCGGGCGACGGCGCTCCGGAGTCGCTCGTACTGTGCCGGGTAAACCTGGCCGACTTCCGTCGCCTTGATCCGCATGCTGGCCGGAGACGATGAGTCCATCCGTGAGATGATCTCGTCCAGATCCTTGAGCCACGCATCGCGCGTCTTCATGATCTCGGCCACCACCGGGCTAATCGACCGCAGGTATTCGATTACCGCTTGACGGGAGGGTCGACTGGTATCCATGCCCACTCCCTCCGCTGGAGATCCATGCGTGCGGTCTACTCGACTGGCCCGCCTCTCGAGATGCGGGATCCCCGGCGACCGTCACGCGAAACCGAAGACAGTCAGAAGTCAGCCTCTGCATTATAATAGCTTGATCGACAACAGACAATAGCCACTTCCGCAAGGTCTCTCGGGGCTCCTGGTTGTTCAGGCACTGGGCCCAAGGTGTTCGCGCACCGCTTCGACGACCTTACCCGGTGATGGAAACCCCCCGTCACGATACATCGAGTGCGCAACTGCCCCGTCGATAATAACGTCGAAGGCCCCGTCGTGCCACGGAACAATTCGGATCTCCGCGAGGTAGGCGTCGAAACGCTCCATCAGCAGCTTCGCCACCGCCAGCGCTTCGTGCCCGTAGCCGCACTCGGCGCAATACCGTATCTCCACGCGCAAGAGATCCTTAGCCACTGCGGTGCTCCTTGTCCCCGGGGATGCCCGGTAGCTCACTGTTGCCGGACGTCGGTCACGAGCCAATCGTCCGCAACGCGACAGGACTGGGCTCACTGGCAGCCCTGGCCCGCGTCTATGATAGTGAAGCGCAGTGCGCCAGGTCAACATCAGGGGCGGGCTTGACGACAACCTTCATACTTCATACCATAGGGCGCGTCCAACATCGTGGCGAAGTAGTGGAGCAATGCGAACCGTTCTCGGAAGGTTGATCCGCTCTGCCCTCGGGTTGGCCACCATCGACTGGTGGTGGCTGCGCCACCGCTGGGACCTGCTCGTGCTTCGATCGCTGGCGGCCGGGTTGGCCCTGGCTCTGGTGGTAAGCGTGCCGGTCTATGTCGATGCCGTCAACTACCAGTTGCTCCAGGGACTCCTGGCCAGCGAGGCGGGATCGCGTCCCCCGCTGGCCCTGAGTTCATCGCCGTGCCGGTCGTCATTGCCGGCGAGGTCGATCTGTTTCCAGGGGTTTACCCCGAGGAGACGCCGGACTTCTTCGTCGGCAACCTGGATTGCTTCTTCGATACGATCGGTGCGGAGCTACCCTATCGGCTATGGTTTCGAGTCGATCCGTCGATCCGCGACGCCGATCTGATGCGGGACATCAGGGCCCGGGGAGTACGGGCCCGGAGCGAAGACGCTCGAGAGGCGATTCGACGAGCAGCGATCCGGCCAGAACGCCAGGGCGCGCTGGGGATCCTGTCGGTCGGCTTCGCTTCGGCGACGATCCTGGCCGTGGTGGGCTTCCTGGCCATCGCGCTGGCCTCGGTGAAGCAGCGAGCTTTCCAGCTGGCCGTGCTCCGGGGCATTGGACTCTCCGTCAGCCAGGCGATAGCCTATGTTGCTGGTGAACTGGCAGTCGTGCTGGCGGCAGGGCTCGGGTTCAGCAGCGCCCTTGGGATAGGGGTGAGCAAGTAGAACTCCACCAGTCGCCGGTAGTGGGGCGTCATGAACTCGCGGAAGAACTTCGGGGAGATGAGGGATCGGCCCTTCATACACTTCGCCCAGTGGTCGCCTGAGATGGCGAGGGGAGAGTGAGAGATGCGTCCGAACCGGATCAAGCGGTTGTGGCGGGAGGGAAAGCCCGTGGTCGTCGGGTGGCTCTTCACCGCCGATCCCTACGTTGTGGAGACCATGGCGCACGCGGGCTTCGACGCGCTCGTCCTGGATATGCAGCACGGTGCCGGCATCGGTCCTGATCGCCCGGTGACCGCTCTTCAGGCCATCAGCACGACCGACACCGTTCCCCTGGTCCGGGTCCCGTGGAACGATCCCGTCTACATCCAGTATGCGCTCGACGCGGGCGCCTACGGGGTGATCGTTCCGCTCGTGAACAGCCGGGCCGATGCGGAGCGGGCGGTCGACGCTCGCCGCTTTCCGCCACTGGGAAATCGCAGCATCGGCGCCAACCGCGCCCACCTCTACGCCGGAGCGGACTACTTTGCCCAGGCCAACGACGAGATCGTCTGCCTGGTGATGGTCGAGCACGTGGACGCCGTCGAGCGGGTAGACGAGATCGTCACGACCCCCGGCATCGACGGCGTCTACATCGGGCCGAGCGATCTGGCGGCGAGCCTGGGGCTCCCACCTGGCCTCGACGTTCAGGATAGTCGGCACCTGGCCGCCTGCCAACGGGTGCTGGATGCGTCGCTGGCGACCGGAGTCGTGGCCGGGATGCACTGCGCGGGGCCCGACGAGGCGAAGCGGCGCTTTGCCCAGGGGTTCCACCTGTGCACCATCGGGGTCGACGTGCGGTTCGTCGCCGCCGGGGCGCGGGCGGCGCTCGATGGAGTGCGAGGCACCTGATCCGCTCAGTTGTCTGTGCCCTCTGCCAGCGCAGCCAGGCGGGACAGCGACACGTCGCGAGAGCGGATGATGTGGCGCCGAAGCGCTTCCTGAGCGACGGGGACGTCCCGCTCTCGGAGCGCGGCGACGATGGCCGCGTGCTCCCGGAGCATCGCCTGGAATGGCGCCTCGTGCCGGGCGGATAGGCCCAGGCGCGCCCCAAGGATGTGGTAGTGGAGACGTTCGAAGTATCCCTGGAGCAGGTCGTTCCGGGAGAGGCGAACGATCGTGCGGTGAAACTGGCCGTCGAGCTCCCAGAAGCGACGGAACGCCTCGGGATCCACCCAGTCAGTGCTGGACTCGATCTGACCCTGAATCGCCGCGATCTGTTCGATCTGCTCGGCCGGCGCCTCCGGCAGACCAGTGGCCACCGCGTGAAGCTCGTACAGCAGGCGGAGCTCGTAGATGCTACTCAGCTCCTCCGCCGTGAGCACTCGGACGACGAAGCCCAGGTGCTCGCCATACGAGACCAACCCCTCGGCGTGGAGTCGGGAGAGGGCCAGGTTCACCGGAGTGCGGCTCATGCCGAGCTGACCGGCGAGCTGATCCAGCCCGAGCGCCTCGCCGGGCTGGAGTCGTCGGTAGAGAATCGCTTCCAGGAGCTCCTGGTAGGCAAGATCGGCGAGCGTCTGGCGCTTGCGCCCAACACGCTTCACGGGGCCGTCGGATTCTGCTCTCGTCGTCCTCATCGTGCTCCTCGGGCAGGTAGCCGTCAGTCATCAGTTGTCCGTCGTCAGCAGCGGCCGGAACGAACGGAAACTGCAGATGGACGCAGATAAACACAGATACGCAGTCAACTATCTGCGTGCATCTGCGTTCATCTGCGGTTTCCGTTCCGTGCCCCCGGGCCTCCGGCTGACGGCCGATCGTGCATCGTCACCCACTTCGCTGGGCGGCCCTATTGTACACAGTATGAAACCGCGTGTCAAAACGGGTGCGGCACGGGGATTCGCAGTACCTCGCGTGCGCGCCCGGCCGCCAGATCTGGCAGGCAAGCGGGACAGGTCTCAACCCCAATGTGGCTGACCTGCCCCGTGTGCCGCTGCGGAGGCAGGGGTTGAGCTACTGCGAGTCTCCGGCACACGTTTGTGGTGCCCCCGCTTGGGGTGGACGGGCATGTGCGCTAACTGAGGGCCTCGCACGGCGGCACCGGGGGCCGACCTCACCCCCT
>JACPQP010000537.1 GCA_016190465.1 Chloroflexota bacterium | reverse complement strand
TGGGAGAGGGGGCAGGGGGTGAGGGGGCCCCCATCAGGCACCGCGCCGCAGCACCTGGCCATCCGGGGTGATGCGGGTCACGCGCTCGGCGCCCGAGTAGGCGACGGCCAGAAGGTCGGTCTCGAGCGACTGGCCCGGCGCGAGGGTCAGTTGCGTCCCCCGGGCGATGGCGTCGGTCAGGGTCGGCGGGTAGGAGGAAGCTGGCTCCAGCGCGCAGGTGTACCACTGCCGGAACGAGGGCCAGCCGCTCATCCCCCGCCAGTTCTGCCAGAACCAGAGCCAGCGAAAGACTCGCGTGTCCCAGCGCATCCCGAACCCGGCGCCCCGCTCGGCGTTGGTGATGGCATACCACCCCTCGGGAAGCTCGTGGAGGAAGGCCAGATCGTGCGCGCCCGTCTCCGGCGGCGCGGCCTGGCTCAGGTCGATCAGGCGGCCATCGCGCCCCGGCACCACCGGCCAGGTGGCGTTCACCCCATTGGCGAGGCGACTGGTCTGGTCCACGTCCCACTCGGCGGTCAACACCCGGCAGGGAGGCACGTCGACGACACAGGCCGGGCCGAGGAAGATGCCGCCGAAGGTGGGGTGGTGGCCCCAGGAGAAGTCGATCGTCTCCCCCGACTCGTTGGTCGCTCGTTCAGTGATCGCCAGAACCCCCGAGCCCCGCCGGAGGGTGAGCCACTTTTCCAGCCGCAGGGGCAGGCGGTAGCAGCGCACCTCCAGGGCGATGACGACCTCTTCCGGGTCGTCGTCCACCACCCGCCATTCCCAGGGCAGCAGGGAGACGTCGCCGTGGGTGCCCAGCTCAGCGCCCTTGTAGGTACAGACGTAGCCGGCGTTCGGGAACATCTCCGGCCAGCCACCCGGCCAGTAGTCGAGGAAGTTGCCGCCGCTGGACGGCCGGGTCGGGATGAACGTGGCCGGATTCCGGATGCCGCTCGGGCTACGGAAGAGGAAGTCGGTGTCGGTGGGCTTGTGGAGGAACTCAAAGATATCGGTGCCCTTGTCGACGAGGATGCCGACCCGCACGACCTCGTTTTCCAGGTAGAGCGTCCGCAGGCCCTGGAGAACGACCTCGGTGAGGCGGCAACCGAAGTTCCGTGGCGATAGATGGCTCATTCTCACCCCCGCCATCGCCACGCGATCAGCCCGTCGTGGCGTTCAGTCTCGACCAGTCCGTGCTGGAGCAGTCGCTCGAGGTGGCCGACCAGCGGGAAAGCCAGCGCGCTGGCGGCGGCGGCAGGCCAGCCGCCCAGGCGCGGGCTCAGCGTCTCGATCAGTTCGCGGGTCGTGCGGGTCGTGCGGGCGCCGCGGAGCTCGTCGCGGAGCGCGCCGTCGACGCGGTCGGCGAAGACGCGGCTCTCGCCCAGGAACTCGGCCACCGCCGCTCCCCGGTAGACCGGGTAGTGGCTGGTCAGCAGCGTGTCGATCGGCATCCCCTGGAGGCGGTGCAACGAGGCGAGGTACGTGTCCACGTACCGGTAGGTCGGGGGAAAGGCAGGCGCGCCGTCCCTGGTCAGGACCGCGTTCCAGAGGATGGCGTCGGCGATGATCGTCGAGCGACTCCGTGGATCGTGGACGCTGAGATGACCCCGCGAATGGCCAGGCGTGTGCAGCACCTCGACATGCCAGTCCGGTCCGAGCCGGATCCGCTCGCCGCCGGTCAGCCCGACGTCGATCGAGACGCACCGGGCATTGGCCCGGACCCAGGCGTTGGACTCCTCGCTCTCGGCGATCCCGTGGTCGGCGGCGAACTCGCCGTAGCGCTCCTGGATCACTCGCTCGATGCTCTCCGACAGCCAGCGGTCGAGGTCGTGACACAGGAAAAGCGCCGTGGGGATGAGCTCGCGCACCGAGGCGTTGCCGCCAAGGTGGTCGAGATCGGGATGGCTGATGAGGACGTAGCCAATCTGCTCGGGACGGATGCCCTGCGCTGTCAGGTATGGGAGAAGGGACTCGCGCGGGGTCGCGTCGATGCCGGTGTCGACGAGCAGGGCGCGCTCGTCGCCGACGAGGAGATAGAGGCAGGCGACCCGGTCCCCGAGGGGTGTCTCGATGCGGTGGATTCCCGGAGCGACTTCCATACTGCGCTGTTGCCTCCTGGCTGGCCCGTCCGGCCATCTGATCGTGACACCTACTATAGGAGCCCACCCAGCGGCTGTCAATCTGTGCTAGAATCAACGCCAGCGACGGGCGTGACCTCTCGCCTCTACCCCATGTGCGCTCACTGAGGGCCTGGTGCAGCGGCACCGGGGGCCGACCGCACCCCCCTGCCCCCTCCCCGCGTCGGGGAGGGGGCAGGGGGGTGCGGTCGGCCCCCGGTGACCCGTAGTGAGCGCACACGCCCCCCTACCCCCTCCCCACGTGCGGGGAGGGCCGGGGGGAGGGGGAGAGGTCCGTCCCTTCCCAGAGGAGGCTACGTTTGGGCCAGGCGAAGTCCGGACACACCATCCCCCCCTTCGACGAGCGCCTGGCGGCGGCGCTTCGCTCGCCCGATCTGGAGCTGGCGTTGAACCGCGTCCTGCCGGCGTTGCGATCCCGCCGCGAGGCCGTGTTCGCCACCGACGACTTCCCCGCCATCCAGGCCGATCTCACCGCCCGGCGTGCGGCAACGGTCGCCCGCCTGCCCGAGCTCCTCGAACAGTTCAAGCGCGAGGCCGAGCGCGTCGGCGCGGTCGTCCACCTCGCCCGCGACGCGGCCGAGGCCCGCGAGATCGTCGGCGCCATCGCCCGCGAGCGCGGCGTCAAGCTGGCCGTCAAGGGCAAGTCGATGGCCACCGAGGAGATCGCGCTCAACGAGTACCTGGAGGAATCTGGCGTAAAGGTGGTCGAGACCGACCTCGGGGAGTGGATCGTTCAGCTCGCCCACGACCGCCCCTCGCATCTCCTCGCCCCGGCGCTCCACCTGACGCGCGAGAAGATCGCCGAGCTGTTCTCGCGCGAGGTCGGCCAGCCGCTGCCCGCCGAGCCCGAGGCGCTGGTCCGGGTGGCTCGCGAGCAACTGCGCCAGAGCTTCATCAAGGCGGACCTGGGCATCACCGGCGCGAACATGGCCATTGCCAGCACCGGCACGATCGTCCTGGTGAGCAACGAGGGGAATAGCCGCATGGTCACGACGCTGCCGCCGGTGCACGTCGCGATCTTCGGCATCGAGAAGATCGTCGCCGATCACGACGAGGCGAACGCGCTGCTCAAGACGCTCGCGCGGAGCGCGACCGGCCAGAAGTTCGCCACCTATGTGTCGTACATCACCGGCCCGAGCCGGAGCGCCGACATCGAGCTCTCCCTGACCATCGGGGTTCACGGCCCGAAGGAGCTCCACCTGATCGTTTTGGACAACGGGCGCTGGGCGGTGCACGCCGACCCGCGCTTCCGCGAGGCGCTGCACTGCATCCGCTGCGGCGCCTGCGCGAACGTCTGCCCGTCCTACCAGGTGGTCGGGGGCCACGTCTTCGGCTACCGCTACACCGGGCCGATCGGCCTGGTCCTCACCGCGCTTCACCACGGGCTGGAGCACGCGGCCGGTCCGCAGTCGCTCTGCGCGAGCTGCAACGCCTGTGAGACCGTCTGCCCGGTCGGTATCCCGATCGCTCGGATGATCCTCGACGTTCGCCGCCAGACGGTCGAGAAGCGGGGGCTGCCGGTGGCGAAGCGGGTGGCGCTGCGCGTCCTGGCCGACCCGCGCACGCTCGACCTCGCCACGCGGGCGGCCAGCCTGGTCCAGCTCCCGGTCACCCGGGGCGGGCCATTTGCCCATCTTCCATTCCCCCCATTCTCCAGCCTGACCAACTGGCGCAACCTGCCAGCCTTCGCCCGCCAGCCGCTCCGCGACCGCGTCGCCCCCGACCTCTCCCCCCTTTCCGCCGGCGACGGGGCGACGGGGCGACGGGGCGACGGGGCGTGGGGCGAGGAGGGAGGAGCGGCCCACACTCCTCGCCCCACGTTCCTCGCCCCACGCCCTGTCGCCCCCATTCCAGGAAGTCAGGCTATCGGCAAGCGTATCGCCTACTTCAGCGGGTGCATCACCGACCGGCTCTACCCGGAGATGGGCCAGGCGATCATCCAGGTGCTGGAGGCATCCGGCGCTCGGGTGTCCTTCCCGCGCGAGCAGAGCTGCTGCGGGCTTCCCGCGATCAACGCGGGCGACCGCGAGGCGGCGCTGGCGATGGCCCGCCAGACGATCGAGGCGATGGAGCGCGCCCTCGCGGCCACGCCGGCCGACTACATCCTGAGTGGCTCGACGAGCTGCGCCGTCTCGATGCTCCAGGACTATCCGCGGCTGTTCGCGGGCGAGCCGGAGTGGTTGGCGCGGGCGCAGCGGCTGGGCGAGAAAATCGTCGACTTCATCACTTTCGTCGACCGGGTGGCCCAACTGCCGGCCGGCGCGCTGGCGCAACCGTCAGGAGTGGCACCACGGCTCACCGTGACCTACCACGACTCGTGCCAGTCGCACAACTGCCTGAAACTGTTTCGGGAGCCGCGCCGCATCATTCGTGAGGTGCTGGGTCTGGAGCTGGCCGAGATGGCCGACTCGAGCCAGTGCTGTGGCTTCGGGGGAGCTTTCTCCATGGAGCACCCGCGCGTGGCCGAACGAGTGCTGCGGCAAAAGCTGCTCAATATCGCGCAGACCGGCGCCTCGGTCGTCGTCGCCGACAATCCGGGGTGCATTATGCAGCTCCGGGGCGGCCTGAATGCCCGGCGGAAGCCGATCCGCGTGCTCCACCTCGCGGAGCTGATGGCCGAGCGCCTCCGGGGAGGGGCTGGCTGAACGAGCGAGGAGTGAGGAGCGGTTGAGCTATGACGACGCCCGCCTGAGCAAGTTACCGAGTTCACCCCGCGTCCCGGGAAGGTCCAGGAAGGGCGGAGCCCGTCCTGGCGGGGTTTGGGGTGTCCCCCCAACCGTCATGAACGCTCTGATGCCCTGCTCGGGAAGGTCCAGGAAGGGCGGAGCCCGTCCTGGCGGGGTTTGGGGTGTCCCCAAAACCATCAAGAACTTCCTGATAGCTCCTCAAAGGATGCCGGCGCGCGGGAGGACGTGGATCTCGTCGATGGCGGCGCGCGGCGAGGCGGTGACCGCGGCGATTACCGCCGCCGCGACGTCTTCGGCGGCGAGCATCTGGCGGCGGTCGAGACCCAGGTCGAACTGATCCCAGAAGGGCGTGTCGACCGAGCCGGGCAGCACCACGCTCACCCGGACGCCCGCTCGCCTCACCTCCTCGCGGACGCAGCGAACGAACGCGAGCGCGCCGGCCTTAGTCGCGCAGTAGGGCGCGGCGCCCGGAAAGGTCTGGACCGCGGCGATGCTCAGGACGGCGACGATGTCACCCTCTCCCCGGGCGACCATCGGTGGGACGACGGTGGCGAACAGGTAGACCAGCGCGTCGAGGTTCGCCGATCGACTGGCGAGCCAGTCCGCCGGCGTCAACCGGTCGGCGGCGACAAACCCACCAGTGCCCGCGGCGTGCACGATCAGATCGAGTGGGCCGAGGACCGCGGTGGCCTCGTCGACCGCCCGCACCGCACTGGCCGGATCGGCGAGGTCGGCGACAACGGGTACCGCCGCGTCACCCCGCGCGTCCACCAGCCCCTTCATCGCCCGCGCCAGCGTGGCCATGGTTCGCCCGACGCCGGCCACGCGGGCGCCCCGGCGCGCGAGCTCGACGGCGATCGCCCGGCCAATGCCCCGGCTGGCGCCGGTCACCAGCGCCCGGCGGCCGGCAAGCGGCCGCATCGGATCTGGCCGACCCGTGAAGAGATCATTCATCGGTCGCTACCCTCCGGCTCGGATCGCCAACTTGCGGGTGCCGCCGGCGTCATCCCCGGACCAAAGCCCCTCTCCCCTGGTGGG
>JACPQP010000536.1 GCA_016190465.1 Chloroflexota bacterium | reverse complement strand
CCTCGTCCCCTCTCCCCGCGTCGGGCCCGGCTCAGAGTGGGTTGCGGAAAGTCCCTTAACGGCTCCGGGAAGGTCCAGGAAGGGCCGCCGCCCGTCCTGGCGGGGTTTGGGGTGTCCCCAAAACCCTCAAAAACTTCCTGATACCTACATAAGTCCGCTCAGGTGGCGACGCGCTGTCGCTCCAGAATGAACTGGAGGAAGCCGGCGCAGAGGGATGGAGAGTAGGAGATGGGTGGCCGGTTCACCCGCCAGCCGTGGGCGTCCGAGCCGCAGGTGACGAGCAGCCCGTGTCGCGCGGCCATCGCGGTGTACGAGGCCACGTCGGCGGGCGAGTGGTACGGGTGGTGCGCCTCGAGCCCGACGATCGGGAGCGCCGTGCGGAGACCCGCGAGGTCGGCTTCGGTCAGCCGATCCGAGACCTGCGCCTGCTGCCGAGCCGGATGGCCGACGACCCAGACGCCAAAGCCAGGTGGGAGGATCGCGCAAAGCCGCTCGACGTCCACGTAGAGCAGCTCAACCGGTCGAACCGGCACGACCGACCGCAGGAGCCGGCCGGCATCCTCAACAGTCGGCGCTGCGCCACCGGCGTGCAGGGCGATGGCCGCCGCGTTGGCCACGAATTCGCCATCCGGTCCGATCGCCGCCTGCTCGTTTGGGCTGTGGCCACGCCGACGTAACTCGTCCAGCAGCGCCCGGGTGTAGATCGCCTGCCGCTCGGCGCGCAGCCGGGCAAAACCGGCCCACATCGGCGCGGCCGGGTCGACGTCGTAGCACAGGATATGGAACAGGCGCTTCCCCAACGAGAGACTGAGCTCGGCGCCGGTGACCGGGGCGACCTCCCATTCGCCCGCGGCGGCGAGCGCCTCGGGGAGCCCGGAGACCGTATCGTGGTCGGTCAGTGCGCAGACGGTGATTCCCTGGCGACTCATATCCTCGACCAGCGCGGTCGGGGACCAGTGGCCGTCGGAATGCGTGCTGTGGCTGTGGAGGTCGACCCCGCCGGCCGATCCGGCGAGCGTCCGCTCGAGCAAGACCCAAGGCTGCACGATCATCGCATATCGCCCTCGGCACAGGATTTGCGGAATTCAGGGGCCAGGGGTCGGGTGCCCCCGGCTCCCGACCCCTGGCCTCTGACACCCAAAAGGGGGTGAGCTGATGTCCGAGCGCACGCTCTCGACTCAAACAGTGGTTAGCTACCTTGACGGGCTTGACCTGCCGGCGACCCGGCAAGAGATCGTCGAGTGCGCGAGGCGGAACGGCGCACCGGACGCGGTGGTTCGTGTGCTCCAGGCCGTGCCCGACCGGCGCTACCGCCAGATGGACGACGTCATGGACGCCATCGGGCAGGAGATCTAATCTCTGCTGAACTCGTACCGGGGCTCTTGTGCCGCGAGGTTGCCAGTCGATCTCGATCCTGTCGATCGTTCGACGTCGATGGCCGGTCCCACAGGTGTCTGCTTCGTCTCGACGCGAACGACGTGTTGAAGCTTGGTCAGGTACTGGGTAGCGCGGTCGACGCCGGCCAATGCCCGCAGGATCATCGCTCGTCCGTCCGCAGGCAGGTCCTGGCGGGACTGAAGCAGATCCAGCCAGCCGACCACTTCGGTGTGGGCATTGTTGATCTGGTGGGCCGTCTCCCGGGCGGTGAGCTGGACGCCTTCGAGACGGGCGTGGGCAACTTGCCGTTCCTCCTCGGCCTTCTCCGCCTGTCGCAGGGCTTCGTACATCGCCTGGATCTCTCGCACCGCGCCACGGCCGAGCAGGAACGTCACCAGCGCATAAGAGGCCAGGGTGACGAACCCGACGCCGACGTGTCTCCAGTAGTCCGGGGCCACGATGGCTTGAAGCGCCCATCCCCCAAGGAAGTGAAGAACCGTGGCCGCGATCCAGATTCTGAGCGTCATCAATCACACTTCCTCAGACCCCAAACTAGACGACCTTCATCTTACCATGTCCCGTGAGTATTTCCGCCATCCAACCGACACTTCTGGCCAAGCGGCCGGATGTGTTATCTCCACAGATCTGCCATCCGGCCCCCTGGCATCCACGGTTTGACTCTGGTTGCGCATCGCTGTAGACTCAGCGCTGGAGCTCGGAGTCGCATCTCGCCTGGGCGGCATCGCCGGTTGGCGTGGCTCGGTGACCGAGAGGGATGTGCAACGCTGAGACCAAGGATACTGAGGCATGAGTACGCCTCCGGCTGAGTTCATCGCCCTCGTCAAAGACGCTCTCGAGCACCTGTACGATCCTGCCGTTCTCCAGGGCCACGAGCTTGCTCGCATGCTCCTCACTGACCACGCTGCCAACACGAGTCGGCGCCTGGCGCTCCGTCAGGCCCTGCTTGACGCCATCGACAGGCTCAGGCCGGAGCATTCGCTGCCGATCGCCGCCCGGCAACGCCGCCTGCACCAGCTCATCGAACTGCGCTACGTGGAAGCTCTCCCCTTTCGCGAGGTGATGTCCCAACTGGCGCTGAGCCAGGCGCAGTATCACCGAGAGCAACGCCACGCCGTGGAGTCACTCGCCACTCTGCTCTGGGAAGACGTCGTGGCCAGGTCGCAGCCAGGGCCTCCCTTGCCAACGAGGGATCCACACCCCCACGCTCGACACCCTGAGTTGGAAGCGGCGACGCACGGCCCGGGCGCTATGGTGGATCTCAGCGAGGTCGCCCGCGGCCTTGTCGATATCCTGCGCGAGGCCGCCGGAGATCACGGCGCCACCCTGGAAGCAGATCTGTGCCCCGGCCCGAGCATCTCGCGGGGCAGCCGAACCGGCATCCGGCAGGTGATGATCACGATGGCCGGCTACGTCCTCAGTGGCGCCCGTGGGGGGCAGTTGGTGCTCCGCGTGTGCCAGGCCGGAGGGGAGGTCTTGCTCGCCGTGGCCTACGAGGCCGACCCGTCGACCGCGGGGCTTCAGGGAGCCAGGCTGGACGACCGGTTGGAGATCGCCCGGCAGTTGCTGGAGCCGGTCGGCGGCACCCTGAGCACCGAGCCGGCGCCAGGCCGCGCGTTGGTGACGGCCTCGCTCCCGCTGTGCTGCCACACGCTCCTCGTCATCGACGACAATCCCGACATGGTGCATCTGGTCCACCGGCTGGTCGCCCCCAGGCACTACACGGTCCTTGGCGCGGGGAGCGTTCGGGAGGGTCTCCAACTGGCCCACACTGCCCGACCCGGCGCCATCCTGCTGGACCTGATGCTCCCTGAGCAGGATGGCTGGGATGCCCTTCAGGTGCTCAAGCACGACCCGGCCACTCAGGACATTCCGGTGCTGGTCTGCAGCATCCTCGACGAACGGCAAATGGCTCTGGCCCTGGGGGCAGCCGAGTTCGTCAGGAAGCCTCTGACGCGGCCAACCCTCCTGGAGGCTCTCGCCCGCTGGATCGACGGGGAACCCCTGCCGGCGGCAGGAGATCAAGGACCGTCTGGACGCACCGCAGCAGTTGGCTAGCCGGCAAGACGTCATCGCTTACCAGCGTCAGAGTGCGGCCAGGCGAGGGGGTGATCGCCTCGACGACTCCCCGGGCGCTGACCGCGATGACCGGCAGCGAGGCCAGGGCTGGCTCGTGGCGCATCTTCTCCAGGAGGGTCAGACCATCCACCTGAGGCATCAGCAGATCGAGGAGCACCAGGTCCGGGACGTGCTGGCGCATCATCTCCAGCGCCTGCTCGCCATCACCGGCTCGGAAGAGCTGATACCGTCTGTCCGAGGACTCCAGCATCCGGCAGAGGAGCCGCACCATCTGGGGGTCGTCGTCGACGACGAGGATGGCTCGCGCCTGGGGCGCCACCGTCTCCACTGACTCCAGGAGCCGCTCCCGACTCACTGGCTTGACCAGGTGATCCACGAGCCCAAGAGTCCGCGCCACCCGCCGCCCGCTGGGCATCGGGCAACACAGCACTCGCAGACCAGATTCGCCGGCAATCCTCGTCCAGCCCTCCAGCCATCCCACGCCCTGGTCGCTCTCGGGCGCGTCGGTGACGATGGCGTGGGCGCGAAGCTCGGCGGCCAGCGCAAGCGCCTCAGCCGGGTCTTTCGCGCCGACTGCCCGGTAGCCATCCAGATGGCGCTGAAAGAGGTTGACGATGGCCGGGTCGTCGTCGAGGACGACCACCGCGGGCGACGACGCGGTCACGGCGACCGGCCGGAGACCAGCCCCGGCGACGGGCGGGTCGTCGCGGAGCAGCGCGTCCTCCAGCTTGATCGGTAGCGAAAAGGTGAAGGTGCTCCCCTGGCCGGGAATCCCCTCGCTGGACGCCCAGATCCGGCCTCCGTGCAGTTCGACGAAGCGCTTGCTGATCGCCAGCCCCAGCCCGGTCCCGCCGCGACTCCGGGTCGGGGGAGACTCCAACTGGTGGAAGGGCTCGAAGAGCTTGCCCAGGGCCTCCGGGCGGATTCCGACACCGGTGTCGGCCACTTCGACGATCACGTGCTTGCCCTCCCGGTAGGTCCGGACGCTCACCCCCCCTCGCTCGGTGAACCGCGCGGCGTTGTTCAGCAAGTTGAGGATCACCTGGCGGATGCGCACGCGGTCGAGGTACAGCAGGGGCAAGTCGGGCGCCACCGCGACCGTGATGGAGAGGCTCTTGCGCTCCAGCAGCTCGCGGGCAGTCGCGACCGCCTCGTGCACCGCCGCCCCCACGTCGGTGATCTCCCGCAGCACCGGCATCGCGCCGGCGTCAATCTGGGAGAGATCGAGGATGTCGTCGATCAGCGCCTTGAGGTGCCGAGCGCTCCGGTGGACAGCGGTCAGGTCAGTGAGATAGGCCCGAGGGAGAGGCGAGCCGCCATACGTGTCCGGATCGTCGAGCATCAGCTCGGTGAACCCCACGATCAGGTTGATGGGTGTGCGAAGCTCGTGGCTCACGTGGGCTGCGAGCTGGGCCTTCAGCCGCCTGGCCTCCTCCGCCTCGGCCCGCGCCCAGGTGAGCGCGTAGTTGGCCCGTTCGAGCCGGTAGTTGGCATCTTCGAGCTGGCGATTCGCCGCGGCGAGCCTGCCCTGGTACAGCCGTGCTTCCGCAAGGCGGCTTTCCGCCTGCTCGCTGTTGGCCCAGGCCCAGTGGAGGGCGGTGTACAGGTTACGGGTCATCGCCCAGGAAGTCAGCGCAGTCAGCCAGATGAGGCCGAGCGCGCCCAGGGTGGTGCCGTAGGGAATCACCGTGCCGGCGATCGGGCTCGCCGCCTCGATCGCCACGCTGGCCAGCACGGCCGTGATGATGGCGGACCCCGACCCAAGCAGTGTACCCGCTACCAGCACGACAGGCGAATACAGAAAAGGCACGAGCGTCTGCTCTTCCGGGGTCATCAGGAATACACTGGTGCCCGTCATGAGGCTGCCGGTGAACATCCAGGCCGCCAGCCGGTAGTTATGCCTCTTCAACGCGCCACTGCTACTGATCAGGGCGAGCAACGCCAGCGACACGCCCCAGCCGGGCCAGAAGTCGCCGGGGTGAGTCAGATGAGAGGCGAAGAAGAGCCAGAGGAAAGCCCCCACCCCGAAGAGCAGGGCGGTGAACGTGTCGGCTCGGATCCAGACGAAGCTCTCCTCGAGAGCTTCGGGGGCTGGCGCGCAGCGGAGTGTGCTACTGGCCATCGGTACCTCCTGGCGGATCCGAAGCTCGGCCTCGCCCCGGATGGCGCTCCGGTCCGTCACTCGGAGGATAGCACACTGGCGGCAAGTGGTCAGGAGTAGTCATCGCATGATTGCGCGGTGACAATTCTGGTCTTGCAGCGTTTCTGGCGATACCCTATGGTACTCGTGAGTCAGACTGGTCAAGCGACAGCAAATGCGGAGGTTAGCCATGTCAGAGTCCAGAGATCGGTCTCGGTTGGGCAGACGCGCGCTCATCAAGGTCCTGGTTCTCGCCGCCGGGGGCAGCGCAGTGGCGGCCTGCGCGCAACCGGCGCCAACGCCAACCTCGGTGCCTTTACCCAAGCCGACCGAGAAGCCCGTGGCGCAAGCGACTGCCAAGCCAGCAGAGCCGACGGCCCCGCCGGCGCCCGCCACGGCCAAGCCGGCACCGGCCGCCACCGCGAAGCCGGCGCTCGCGGCCACGTCGGCTCCGGCCAAGGTTCCCGCGGCGAAGCTCGTGCTGACCCACTGGGGCGGCGAAGCCGAGGCCCAGTACATGAAGGTGTTGGCCGAACGCTTCGAGAAAGCGGAACCAGGCATAGCCATCGACCGCCTGCACATCCCGGACAACTACGACGAGAAGGTGCTGACCATGATCGCCGGCGGCACCCCGCCGGACGTCCAGATGACCCTACGGTTCACCTACTTCAGTTTCGTCGCCAAGAAGATCGCTCTCAACCTCCAGCCGTACCTCAAGGATGCGGGCTTCAACCGCGAGGAGTACTTCGACGTCGGTCTTCGTCCCTACACCTTCCGGGGTAATCTCTACGGCATGCCCCGGGAGATCGACGATTGGGTAGTATTCTACAATAAGGACCTCTTCGATCAGGCCGGGGTGAAGTACCCGGACGGCAAGTGGACCTGGGAGGATCTCGTTGCCAATGCCCAGAAGCTGACCAAGCGAGATTCGTCCGGGCGGGCGCTGCAGTTCGGCTTCGGGTTCCCGCACCTTGGCGGCGCCAAGCCCTTTGACGGTTTCGTCTACCAGGCCGGGGGCCGAGTGGTGGACAACGAGGACGAGCCCAGCAGGTTCCTGATGGCCGAGGCCGACGCCGCACGCGGGGTCCAGTTCATGGCCGATCTCGCCAACGTTCACAAAGTGGCGCCTTCGCCACGCGAGCAGAAGGACCTGGGTAGCCTGGACGACCTCTTCGTGTCGGGCAAGGTCGCCATGCGGTACGGCGAGTTCTGGTCGTCGACCCGGTTCCGGCCGGCCGCCAAGTTCAAGTGGGACATCGCGGAGCCGGCCAGGGAGAAGAAGCAGGCGACCTGGGTTGGCGGGGCCTGCTATACGGTGAACACCAAGAGCAAGCGCCAGGTGGAATCGGCCAGGTTCGTCGTTTGGGCCGCCGGCAAGGCCGGCGCGACCGTGATCGCCGAGCACGCCGCGGGCATTCCGGCGATCAAGGCTGTTGCTCAGTCCGAAGCTTTCCTGAACACGAAGCCGCCGGAGAGCATCAAGCTCGCGGTCGACGTTTTCGCCTACGGCGTTCAACCCCCGATGTCACCGACGTTTCCGGAGTGGTATCGGGAGCTCCTGAGCGCGCTCGATCCGGTGTGGACCGGAGAGAAGAAAGCGCAGGATGCCCTGAAGACGATCGCGCCCAAGGTCCAGGAACTCCTCGATAAGGGCCGTAAGACGTTAGAGGGGATCTAAACTGTTCCGACGCGGACTCACCGGGGAATGGCCGGGGGACCCCACCGGTGAGGCTCCGTCGGCGGCCCGCGAGCGACAGTCGAGGTGTCACATGGCCACTCGCGTCCGACCCACCAGGCCCTCCTGGCTACCGCACGGCAAGCAGGCGCGTCACGAGGCCTGATGGGTGTGCTCCTCGTCTTGCCCTGGCTCGTCGGGTTCCTGGCGTTTACCCTGGGGCCGATGGTCGCCTCGGCCGGCCTCTCGTTCACCGATTGGGACCTCCTGACCGACCCCCACTGGGTCGGTCTGGAGAACTATCGGATGATGCTCCTTCAAGACCCGCTGGTCACCCAGTCGCTCAAGGTGACGACGGTCTACGCCTTCACGGCGGTACCCTTGCGGGTGGTGGCCGGGCTGGTCATCGCGGTCCTCCTCAACCAGGACATCCGGGTGAAGTCCTTCATCCGGACGCTTTTCTACCTGCCCTCGGTCGTCTCCGGTGTCGCCGTGGCCATGCTCTGGCTCTGGATCTTCAACACCGACTTCGGGCTGATGAACACGCTCCTCAGGCTGGTGGGGACGACCGGGCCGGCCTGGCTCTCCGACAAGTCAGCCGTGCTGCCCGCGTTCATCATCCTGAGCCTCTGGGGGGTCGGGGGCAGCATGGTCATCTACCTCGCCGGGCTCCAGGGGGTGCCGACCGACCTCTACGAGGCGGCCGAGGTCGACGGGGCCGGCCCCTGGCGGAAGTTCTGGCACATCACGATCCCGATGATCTCGCCGGTTATCTTCTTCAACCTGGTCGTCGGCATCATTGGCGCTCTCCAGGTCTTCAACGAGGCCTACGTGATGACGCAGGGAGGGCCCGAGAATGCCAGCATGTTCCTGATGCTGCTGCTCTTCTTCAACGCCTTCGAGTACTTCAAGATGGGCTACGCCTCGGCGCTGGCCTGGCTCATCTTCTTCTACATCCTGGCGCTCACCCTTCTCGTGTTTCGCTTCTCCTCGAGCTGGGTCTACTACTCTGGCGCGACGCGCGGGCGGTGAGGGCGGTGATCCACGCGACGGTTGGCCGAGCTACCGAGAGGACCAGTTGGCTCCGCGAGGCAACGGTCAACAAGCGCTATCTTCGGTCGGCCCAACTCACCCTGACCTACCTGGTCCTCTTCGTCTCTGGCGTGCTGGTGATGCTGCCGTTCGTCTGGATGCTCTCGACCTCGCTGAAGGAGCCCGGGGCCATCTTCGCCTATCCACCGGCCTGGATCCCCGACCCGGTCGTCTGGGCCAACTACCCGCGCGCCCTCACGACGGTGCCCTTCGCCACCTTCTTTCTGAATACCTGCATCGTCACGGGTACCGCGCTGTTGGGGACACTCCTTTCGGCAACCCTGGCCGCGTACTCCTTCAGCCGTCTGCGCTGGCCCGGACGCGACGTGCTGTTCTTCGTCGTGCTGACCACGCTGATGCTGCCCCACCAGGTGACGCTCATCCCCCAGTTCATCATCTTCCGCGAGCTGGGCTGGATCGATACCCTGGCCCCGCTGATCGTGCCCTGGTTCTTCGGGGGCGGGCCGTTCAACATCTTCCTGCTGCGGCAGTTCTTTCTGACGATCCCCGAGGAGCTCGACGACGCTGCCCGGATTGACGGCTGCGGTCTATTGGGGGTCTACTGGCGCATCGTCATCCCCCAGGCGACCCCGGCTCTGGCCGCCGTGGCCATCTTTGCCTTCCAGGCGCGCTGGAACGAGTTCCTCACCCCGCTGATCTATATCCACAGCCGAGAGAGGTTCACCCTGGCGCTCGGCCTGCGCCTCTTTCAGGAACAGTACTGGGTGGATTGGAGCGGGCTGATGGCGGCATCCACCGTGGTAATGCTGCCGATCCTCGTCCTCTTCTACTTCGCCCAGCGCTACTTCATCCAGGGAATCGTCTTTACTGGCGTCAAGGGCTGAGCCTGCCGACGCGCGGGCAACTGCTCTGAGAAGGAGGAGGTCTCGACCCGTGGCCAAGCGACCAAATGTGCTGATCTTCATGGTGGATCAACAGCGATCCGACGCCTGTGGCTGCTTCGGCAGCCAGGCTTGCCGAACGCCCGGCCTGGATCGGCTCGCCGCTGAGGGCATTCGCTTCACCCACGCGTACACCTCGACGACGCTCTGCACGCCGGCTCGAGCGTCCTTCTGGACCGGCCTCTGGCCAACCCATCATGGGCTGCTCATCAACACGCACTGGCGTCACCCGGTGACCAAGGGACGCCTGGACGAGGGCGTGGCGACCCTGGCCACCATCTTCCGGTCGGCCGGGTACGCGACCGCCCACTTCGGCAAGTGGCACGTCGGGCCGGATAGCGACATGCCCCGGCTCGGCTTCGAGCACGTCGTCACCCGGCAGGACTTCGCGGATGCCCGCCTGAGCCTGACAAGGGGGGCCGGCCAGCGCTTCGAGCTTCGGGACGTCGTCGAGCGCGGCTACATCGTCGCCAACTACCCCTTCGCCGGAATCACCTCGGCCGACGGCGAGGACTTCCTCGAGATCTGGCTCTGCCGGCGGGCCGAGGAGTGGCTCGCCGAGCAGGCCAGGCATCAGGGCAGGCCATTTCTGGGCTGTATCTCTCTACCCGGCCCCCACCCTGGCTACGTCGTGCCGGAGCGCTGCGCCGCCATGTACGATCCCGACGCGATGCCGCTCTGGCCAAACGTCGATGATGCCCTGGAGGACAAGCCTGCGGTTCATCGCTTCTTCCGGGATAACGTGACCAGGAGCGGCACGCTCACCCACGCCGAGTGGCGCACGTGCATTGCCCGCTATTACGCCTTCGTCACTCTCATCGATGAGCAGCTCGGGCGAATGCTCCGGTTGCTGGATGACCTCGATCTCGCCAAGGACACCCTGGTGTTGTTCGTCACCGACCACGGTGACCTCATCGGGGCGCATGGGCTCTGGGACAAGGGGCCGACGATGTACGATGAGCAGCTCCATATCCCGATAGTCGCCCGCTACCCCGACGTGATTGCGGCCGGCAGCACCTGTGACGCCATGGTCAGCCTGATGGATGTGATGCCGACGCTCGTCGAGGCGGCCGGCCTGGCACTCCCGGCGCCGGTCGACGCGCGCAGCCTCTGGCCGTTCTTCCTCGGCCAGACGATGGCCGACTGGCCCGACGATGTCTACGTTCAGTACCACGGGGAGGGCATCTCGCTGTACACGATGCGGGCCGTCCGCACCCGCCGCCACAAGTACGTCTACTACCCGTACGACCGGCACGAGTTGTATGACGAGGAGGCCGACCCCTGGGAGCTCCGCAACCGGAGCGAAGATCCGGCGTACGCCTCTGTCCTTGAGGAGATGAAGGGCCGGATGGCGGCCTGGGCGGAACGGTCCGCGGACGTCGTCGTCGAGTGGAACGTCGGAATCACGCCGATGCGTCAAAGGTCCTGATTCAAGCAGATACAGGTGAGGTGAACTGTGGAGAACAGGCGAAAGGTGAAGCTCGCGACGACCAGCTTCGGGCATCTCTGGGCGAGCTCGGGGCTGCGGGAGAACCTGGACAGGGCCACGGAGTTACTGGAGGAGGCCGGGCGCCAGGGGTGCGACGCCGTCTGCCTGCCGGAGTACGTGACGGTGCTCGGCTGGAACCCCACGGACGAACAGGTGATTGCCACCTATGAGGAGGTGCCCGGTCCGATCACTGAGCGCTACGGCGCCCTGGCGCGCCGCCACCGGATGTACGTCGTCGGCTGGCTCTTCGAGAGGGAGGGAAGTCGTGCCTACAACACGGCGGTCCTCTTCGACCGCGCGGGCCAGATCGTCGGGACGTACCGGAAGGTGCACATCACCGCGGTGGAACAGGCCCGGTTTGGGCTGGCCCCGGGCGACAGCCTGCCGGTCTTCGAGACGGACTTCGGGCGGGTGGGGATGATGATTTGCTACGACGACTACTTCCCCGAAACCTCGCGGGTGCTCGCCCTCTCGGAAGCGGACGTGATATTCTACCCTCGGCTGGAGTGGCCGTACGAGACGGTGGGCGAGATCAAGACCCGGGCGCGCGCCATCGACAACACGGTGTTCATCGTGGTCGCGGTGATGACCTCGCGCTCCATGATCGTCGACCGGCACGGCTACATCGTCGCCGATTCGGGCCACCAGCCAGGCGTCTTCACGTCTGGCGTGGACCTGGACGCCCACCTGATCCTGACGAAGTCGGCCGGCACCGATGGCCCGGTACGCTACGAACTTGCCTGGCCCAGGGTCCGGCGGCCTGAGCTCTATGGCAAGATCGCCGAGACCGGCGCGAAGCATCCCATCTGGGCCGACATCGTGGTGGACTCTCGGGGCAATCGGGTGAGCAACGCGGAGCTCCGGCGGCGCATCGGCGGTCTGGCGGAAGAGTAGCAGAGAATGGAGGATGGCAATTTGGCGACGAAGCCGCGCGAGCTTGTAGCCATCGCCCCGCGACAGCCGGTGCTGCGCGAATACGTGGACCGGCCACTCGAGGTGGGCGAGGTTCGGATCAAGACCAAGTTCGGCGCGCCCAAGCACGGCACCGAGCTCGGGAGCTATCGGGGCACGGGGCCGTTCGTCACGCGACGGTGGGACCGCGAGCGCCACATCTTTCTGCCGCGGGCCGAGGCACCCGCCGAGCTGTTCCCGCTGGCGCTCGGCAACATGGGCGTCGGCCAGATCGTCGAGGTCGCGCCCGACGTGACGCGCTTCGTCGTGGGCGACCGGGTGTTCGGCCACCTGCCACTGCGGGAGACCCACACCGTCTCCGCCGAGCGGGTCGAGCGGCTTCCGGAGGGGATGTCGCCCGCGGCGGCGGTCTGCCTGGACCCGGCCGAGTTCGCGCTCGGCGCGGTGCGCGACGCGCATATCCGGCTCGGGGACCGGGTGGCCGTCTTCGGCCTGGGCGCGATCGGCCTGCTCGTCGTCCAGATGGTGCGGCTCAGCGGTGCCCAGGCGATCTTCGCGGTCGATCCGATCGCCCCGCGCCGCGAGCTGGCCCAGGAGTTCGGGGCGACGGAAGCGCTCGACCCGGCGGCGGGTGATGTCGGGCTGGCCATCCGCGACCTGACCGGCGGGGCCGGCGCCGATGTCGCGATCGAGGCGAGCGGCGCGTATCCGGCGCTGCACGAGGCGATCCGCTGTGTCCAGTACGGCGGCACGGTCGTGCCACTGGCTTTCTACGTGGGGGAGGCGAAGGGGCTGCGGCTGGGCGAAGAGTGGCATATGAACCGGATCAATCTGGTGTCGGCCCGCACGGTGAGCGAGCCGATCCGCGACTATCCGCTGTGGGATCGCCAGCGCATCCTGGCCCTCTGCTTCGACATGCTCCGGGAGGGGACGCTCGTCGCCGAGCCGATCGTCTGCCCGCGCGTCGCGTTCGACCAGGTCGTCGACGCCTACCGCGACATCGACGAGCACCCGGAGCGGAGTGTGAAGCTCGGAGTCATCTTTTCCTGATCACTGTGACGACACGGCGCCCTCACCCCCTACCCCTCTCCCACGGGGAGAGGGGTAGGGGGTGAGGGCGGCGACCGAGCCACGATCCGTTTTCCCGCGTTGTGGCGGGCAAACCCCTCCACGGCGCTCGTTTCCAGCAGCCGGTAGTCGTCCCAGTTCCAGCCGTCCAACACGAACGGCGCCTGGCCGACGACGTAGGCGTCGCGCTCGATCTCGGCTTCGAGCCAGAGGAAGTCGGCCACCGCCCGGTCGACGGCGGCCCAGCGTTTCCAGCCGAGGAAGGTGCCTGTCTCGGTGAGGACGATCGGGCGGGCCTGGCCGCCGTGGGCGAGGGCGTCATAGATGGCGCGGTAGCGCAGCGCGTGCCAGGGGGCATCGGGGGCGTTGAGGAAGAAGAACCGCTCGGAGCCGTAGGCGTGGACGCCGACGTAGTCGACCAGCGGCAGGCTCGTCGGAAAGTCCGTGGCGTAGGCCTCGGGCTCGACGGCGCCGGGGTGAAAGTTGAACCCGACCACCCGGGCGCCCGACGCCCGGAGCTGGCGGGCAAACGCCACCTGCGCCTGATCAAAGGCCCGCCGCGCCTCGGGCGTCTGGACCGGGACCTCGTTGTAGAATGTCCAGGCGTCGATCACCCCGCCGAGTCGCGCGTGTTGCTCCAGCACGGCCCCGGCAAACCGCGCCCCGCCGGCCGATGAGAGCTCGTCCTCGACGGAGCGGCGGCCGATGAACAGCGTGTCGGGCAGCGCCTCCCGTGCCGCCCAGGTGAAGGATGGAGACGGGTCGACCATCAACAGGACGGCCGGGCGCATTCGGACCAGGGCCTGGAGCGCGGCATCGCTCTCCCGGGCGAGGCCTATGCCCAGCTTGGTGACCGGCGCGACCGCGATCGTGGCGGGCGTCGGCGCGGCGTGGGGTTGCTCCAGTAGCAGCCCGACGGCCAGCACGCCGAGCGCCAGCCACATCGCGGCGGCGAAGGGCAGGGCGGCGCGGAGGGCGCCGAGCGCTCCACCTGGCGGATCGGGCGGGAGCCGACTGTCGGGTATGCGTCCACCTCGCTCTGCGGGGTCGTCACGTATGCACCCACCATATTGTGGCCTGGGGGTAGCGGACGTCAACGATCACGCGCGAGGTGAACCCGCTGGGGTCAGTAAAGCTGATCGGGTTGGGCAAACCCTATGCGTACCGGTTCAGCGAGAGGGGGCTGAAGGCACTTCCTGCAAACGGGTCCCGCTGCATGAACCGCCCGCTCTGCGGGTCGTACATCCGTGCCCGCAGGTACACCAACCTGCTCTCCCCATCCCGCTGCTCGCCCGTGTACTGGAACGGCTGGCTGACGTACCCCTCGGTCAGCGTCGCAATGCCGAACTCGTCCGTCTGATAGGTCTCCACCACCTTCCCGGAGGCGTCGGTGATCGCCCGCACCGATCCCAGCCCGTCGGTGTGGTACACCTGCGCGTTGCCCGAGCTGTCCACCGCGTAGGCCAGCCCCAGCCCCCACACGTACTTCCGCGTTCCGTCGTCCAGCACCACCGGCAGCGACCGATTCACGTCGTACACGTCGCTCGTCGTCGCGCCGCCCACCGTCTTGCTCGCCCGCTTCCCGTCCCCGTCGTAGACGTAGCTGCTTGTCGCCCCGCCGATCGTCGCGCTTGTCAGTCGATTCGCCTGGTCGTAGCTGAAACTGTCGCTGCCCCGGGCCGTCAGGTTCCCGTTGGCATTCACCGTGTAGCTAGTCGCGCCAACGGCGGTGATCCGGTCCGCCTTGTCGTAGCTGTACGACGTGCTGCTCCCTCGCGTCATCGTCGTGCGGTTGCCCACCGGGTCATAGTCGTACGTGGTCGTCTCCGTCGGCGCGGTGACGCTCGTCAGCCGATACAGGCGATCGTAGGCGTAGGTGGTCGTGGCGTGGCGCGCGACGGCCCCGGCCAGACTGTGGTCCCCGCCACCAGCGACTGCGGTGGCTCCGCCAGGACCGGCTGCGCGCACGGGGTTGACGCTACACGGCACGCTGTATGGGCCGCAGGTGCCCGTGGTGGTGGCGCCCAGTTGACCACTCCCGCTATGGCCCCAGGCCCAGCTACTCCCCGCGCTCTTCCGCGCCAGGCTGTGCCACCAGCCCGCCGCGATGGTGGTAACTCCACTGAACGCCTCGCCTCCGACCGTTACCACCTGGACGGGCGTCGGGCTGTCGACGGTCGTGCCGTTGCCCAGCTCGCCCTCGCCGTTTCCACCCCAGGCCCAGACGGTTCCGTCGCTCTTCAGCGCCAGGCTATGTCCTTGCCCCGCCGCGATCGCCACTACCCCGGTGAGCGCACCACCCCCGCCCGGTGCCTGGACCTGAACCGGCCTGTTGCTCCAGAGAACGCTGTTGTTGCCGAGTTGTCCGTATCCGTTGTGGCCCCAGGCCCAGACCTCCCCGTCGCTGGTCAACGCCAGGCTGTGGTATCTTCCCGCAGCGATTGCGACGACGCCCTCGAGAGCGCCGCTCCCTCCAGACGCGACTACCTGGGCCGGGATCGCGCTCCTGGTGGAGTCTGTCCCGTCGCCCAATTGCCAGAAAGCGTTGTCTCCCCACGACCAGATGGTCCCATTCTCTTCCAGGGCCAGACTATGGTAGCCGCCAGCACTGATGGCCGTGATGCCGTCCAGCTCGCCGCTACCCGCTGGACCCACCACCGGCACCGGAGTGGAACGGTCGGCGCCAACGCCGAACGTGCCATCGCCGACCTGACCATCCTGGTTGTAGCCCCAGGCCAGGAGGGTGCCGCCGTCCCTCAGCATCAGGCTGTGGTACCCCCCGGCAGAGATGCTGGTGATCCCGTTGAGGACGCCGCCTGTGGGGCCCACTACCTGGACGGGACTGCTCCTGTCCGTGGTGCTGCCATCGCCGACCTGACCGT
>JACPQP010000535.1 GCA_016190465.1 Chloroflexota bacterium | reverse complement strand
TGGGGGACAGCCCCAAACCAGTGCCCTGACGGGGTGCTCGTGCAGCTTCGGGCTCACTGCCCTCGCGTCGGGAAGCTGGCACGTTTCATTCCAATGAAGCGAATAGGAGGTTGATTGGGAAAGGGTGTGAATGAGTTGTAATCTCTCTCCCGCCGTCACCCTACCGTAGCGGTGGCCGCCGCCCGCCTCTGGGCCGCTCGCGATAGTCCTCGGCCTTGAGCTCGACGATCTCGCACAGGTCCTTGTCGCTCAGGCGCGACCGGATCCGATCGTCGATGTCGCCCAGGTCGCGGTTCGTCGTGACCACGGTCGGCAACTGGAAGTTGTACCGGTAGTTGAAGATCTGGTACAGCTTCTCCCGCGCCCACTGCGAGCTGCTCTCGGTGCCTAGGTCGTCCACCACCAGCAGGTTCGCCGTGCGGACGCTGTCGAACAGCTCGTCGTACTGGACGTCGCTCGTCGGGGCGAAGGTCGAGCGCAGGTGGTCCAGCAGATCCGGTACGACGGTGAAGAGCACTTGCAGGTGGCTCTTGATCGCCTCGTTGGCGATGGCCGCGGCGAGGTGCGTCTTGCCGCAGCCATAGCCACCCCGCAGCACGAGCCAGCCGTGCGGGTCGCGGGCGAACCGTTTGGCCACCGTCCAGGCGCGGTCCACGCCTGGCACCTTCGCATCGAACGTCTCGAACGTCTTGCCGCGGAAGGGGTCGAGCGCCGAGAGGCGCAGCAGGTCGTCGATCCGCCGCTGCTCCTGGCGGGGCAACGTGCACTCGCACATGACCGGACGACCGAAATAGGGGTGGTTCACCGGCACGTCGATCCGCAGCCAGCCCGCGCCCTTGCAGATGGGACACTCCGGGCTATCGCTTGCCGCCACCCCGGCGACCGGGCCCGGGGGAAGCTGTCGCCGCAACACGTCTCCGACTCGCTTCATCCTGCTTTCCCTCGACCGCCCACCGCTCCAGAATTCGCTCGACGTACTTCCAGCTCCGCCTATTGTACTTGACCGCTTCCCCGATGGCCTCCTCGATCCACGCCGCGGGGTAGAGCTTCTCCGCCTCGCGGATGGCCTCGACGATCAGCGGCGTCAAGAGACCGATGTTCTGCTCATACCGCTCGAAGATGTTCCCGGCCGCGGCAGGAGCCATCGCCGGTGGGTCGGGCACCGCGAGCTGGCCAACGTCGAGCTCGCCCCGCCGCACCTGCTCGATCGCCGCTCGACTGGCCGCGGTGTGGACAAAGTACAGGTCCTCCGGCCCGGTGGCCAGCTTGACGCCCAGGTGGAGCAGCGTCCCCCGCTCGACGCAGGCGCGCAGCGCGCCATCCAGGACGGGGGTCAGGTCAGGTGCCAGGTGCGGGGTGCCCCCGGCCAGCGGTCGGACATCGACGTCCGGAGCCTCGGGCGCCGGGCACCCGACGCCCGGCACCGGGTGCCCGGCGTTCGCCACACGCAGCCCCCGTGCCAGCAGGCCATCGTTCACCAACTGGGAGCGGGTGACGTAGCGGGGAAAGCCCTTCGCGTTGGCGACGCGCCAGTAGACGTGCAGGAACACCTTGAGCTCGGCCAGCGACTCGACGTCCGGCAGGATCTGGGCGAAGACGGCGTTCGGCAGCGGCGTCACGGCGACCCGGCCGCGAGGGAAGCCCGGGAACACGCGTCGTGCAGGAGCACTCATGGCTAGTTCAGATTGCAGGTTTCCCCCCAGGCAACTCTGCAATCTGCAATCTCCTAGATCTGCAATCGGAGATCTCCTACTGGTCCGGTTGCCGGTAGACCTCCAGGTCGGCGAAGCGCGTCTGCGACGGGAAGAAGCGGAGCGGCACCTGGCCGATGGGGCCGTTGCGGTGCTTGGCGATGATCACGTCGGCGATGTTCTTCTTGTCGGTGTTGGGGTTGTAGATCTCCTCCCGGTGGATGAACATGACGATGTCCGAGTCTTGCTCGATACTGCCAGATTCTCTCAGGTCGCTCAGCATGGGCTTGTGGTCCTGGCGGGACTCCACGGCGCGGGAGAGCTGCGAGAGCGCGATCACCGGCAGGCCCAGCTCGCGAGCCAGCGCCTTCAGGCTGCGGGAGATCTCCGAGACCTCCTGCACCCGGTTCTCCAGGCCCCGGCCCTGCATCAATTGCAGGTAGTCGACGACCACCAGCTTGATGTCGTGCTCCGCCTTTAGCCGCCGCGCCTTCATCCGCAGCTCGGTGATGCTGATGCTGGCGGTGTCGTCGATGTAGATCGGCGTCTCGGAGAGCACGCCGAACGCCTCACTGATCCGCCGCCACTCGAACTCGTCGATGTACCCCGTCCGGAGCCGCTGCGAGTCGACCGTGGCCTCCATGCACAGCAGCCGCTGCACCAGTTGATCGACCGACATCTCCAGGCTGAAGACCGCGACCCCCGCGCGATGGTGCACCGCCGCGTTGCGGGCCAGGCTGAGGGCGAAGCCCGTCTTGCCGACCGCCGGCCGGCCGGCGATGATGATCAGGTCGGACGGGTGCAGCCCGGTCAGGAGCTTGTCGAGATCGTGGAAGCCGGTCGGCACCCCGATGACCTCGCCCCGGTGCTCGTGCAGGTAGTCGATCTCGTCGAAATAGTCGCGCAGCGCGTCGCGCAGCGTAACGAAGTCCTGGGTCACCCGCCGCCGCGAGATGCCAAAGACGAGCTGCTCGGCGCGGTCGAGCGTATCGTCGACGTCGGTGGGGTTCTCGAAGCCGAGGCCGACGATGTTGCCCCCGGCCTTGATGAGCTGTCGCATGATCGCGCAGCGCTCGACGATGTGGGCGTAGTGCTCGACGTGGACGGCCGTCGGCACCGCGCTGATGAGGGAAGTGAGATACGCCGGCCCGCCAATCGTCTCGAGCTTGCCGTGGCGCGCCAGCTCGTCGCAGAGGGTGACAAAATCGCCCGGCTCGCGCCGCTCGGAGAGCGCGAGCTGCGCCGCGTAGACCGCCGCGTGGCGCGGGGCAAAAAAGTCCTCGGGCTTGAGGAACGACGCGATGCGGGCGATCGCCTCCGGGTCGATCAGGAGGGCGCCGAGGACCGCCTGCTCGGCCTCGAGATTGTGGGGAATCGGCTTCTCGGGTGCTTCAACGCTCATGCTCCGCTCGTGGCCGCCTCAGGCTCGACGTTCACCGTCACTTTCGGGACCAGTTGGTGCGTGAGGCGAACCGGCACCTGGTAGCTGCCGAGCTGTCGGATCGGCTCCTCCAAACCAACCTTGCGCTTGTCGATCTCGTGGCCGATCAGCGCTTGCAGTCGCTCCGCGACGTCGGCAGCGGTGATCGAGCCGTACAGTCGCCCCTGCTCCCCGACGCGGACGCGAAAGTCCAGGGTGGTGCGCCCAATGCGATCGGCGAGGGACCGGGCCTCGGTGTCGGCCCGCGCCTGTCGGCGCACCGCCGCCTCCTGGCGCTGCTTCGTCTCGGTCACCGCCTCGGCGGTCGCCAGCCGGGCCAGCCCCCGGGGGATCAGGTAGTTTCGTCCGTAGCCCTCGGCCACCTCCTTGATCTCGCCGGCTCGCCCAACGTTGGGCACATCGTGCAGCAGCAACACCTTCACGGTCTCGCCTCCCCCTTCTTTCTCGCTCACCTCATCAACCGCCGGGCAACGCTTAGTAGGTCTCGGAAAGTTCACCTGCGTCCCGGGAAGGTCCAGGACGGGCTCCGCCCGTCCTGGCGGGGTTTGGGGTGTCCCCAAAACCATCAAAAACTTTCTGATACCTACTTTGTCGGCGGCGCGACGCCCGCGGACTACGGTGGCCTCTGGCCTGCCCGATGACCCGCCGGACGCCACGTAGCAAGTATAGCGCACGCCGGCCGGTCGCACCATTGGGGACCTGTTGGTCCCCAGGGACACGCGGCCGGTCAGGAGAGACCTAACCCCCTATCCCCCTTCCCGTCGCGGGAAGGGGGAAACTCGCGATCCCACGGCTGCTCGTAGACGCCCTGTGGCGATCCTCGCGCGGATCAGCAGTGCAGCCGGCACGCCGCTTACAGTTGTGGAGGCGCGGGGCTCATCGGCGGTTCCCGTTCGTCCCCGCCCGCCACAGAGCCGGTCCTCACGCAGTCGGTGGCGGGCCGTCCCCCCTTCCCGCGACGGGAAGGGGGATAGGGGGTTAGGTCCTCCCCGGCCGCCCGCCAGAAGGGGACATTGCCGAGGTAATCAGCTATCAGCTGCGGCCGTGGACGGCTTCTCCGGTGGCTCGCCGGTCAGGCTGGCGAGCTTCTGGCGATAGATGGCCAGGATCCGCTCGAGCCGGGCGAGATGGCGCTCCTGATCGCGGATCCGGTGAGCC
>JACPQP010000534.1 GCA_016190465.1 Chloroflexota bacterium | reverse complement strand
CCTCTGGCTCGGCGAGGACCTGGGTACTCAGCGCGGGCCGCTGATCAGCATCGCGACGTTTCGCCAGCACATCCGGCCGCGGTACGAGCGGTTCTGCGCGCTGGCCCAGGCCTATGGCGTCCCGGTCATGATTCACACCTGTGGGTCGAGTAGCTGGGCCTACGAGGACTTCATCGAGATGGGGATCACCGTGGTCGATACGCTCCAGCCGGAGGCGCGGAATATGGAGCCCGAGTATCTGAAGAGGACGTTTGGCGGGCGGTTGGCCTTCCACGGCTGCATCTCGACCGCCGGGCCGGTCTCGTTCGGCACCGTCCAGGAGGTAGTCGACTCCTGTCGCCGCACGCTGGGAGTCATGATGCCGGGCGGGGGCTATTGCTTCGCCCCGACCCACCAGTTGCAGGACAACTCGCCCACGGAGAACGTCCTGGCCATGTACGAGACAGCCCTGCGCGACGGCGTCTACGCGCGGTAGACGGGGACCTTGCCGAAAGGGTTCGGCTGCTCGGCGTGTTCGCGGCCAGGGGCCACGACGCGCGGTCGATGCTGACTCCAGACGAGCGCCCCGAGGTGGAATCCGCGCTCACCGCTGCCCGCGCTGCGCTGGGCAAGGAGGCGTTCGCGCGCGCGTGGGATGAGGGGCAGGCGACGGAGCTGGATCAGGCGAGCAGCGCCTGGAGCCTGGCCAGCACGTCCCGGGTGACCTCATCGGGGGCGTGACAACTGGGCGCCGCCCGGCGTGCCCGCCAGTCGAGGCTGCGGACCTGATCCGCCAGAACGACGCCGCCCACTGGCAACCCGGGCGGGAGGATGACCTCAAAGGGGTAGCCCTTCACCTGCGTCGTGATCGGGCAGCAGAGCGCCAGCCCAACCCGTCCGTTGTAGGCAGCCAGCGACAGGATGAGCGCCGACCGCCGTCCTCGCTGCTCGTGGCCTGCCTGGGGGTCGTGGTCCAGCCAGACCACATCGCCGCGGTCGGGAGCACTGCCTGGCGTCACCACGCCTCCGCGCCCACCGCTGGGCCGACCGATGCTTCGCCGTGGAGATTCTCATCGGTGATCCGCGCGAGCAGGTCGTCGAGCGTGAACCGGGGCGGGCCGATGGGGGTGATGACGATCTTCCCCTCGGCCACGTTCAGGTCGACGGGGCTGCCGTCCTGAAGGTGCGCTTCCTCGGCGACCGCTCGGGGGATACGAATGGCCAGGCTGTTGCCCCACCGTCGTGCCTTCGCGCGCATGCCTCCCTCCTCCGGGCGGTGTCCACGTAGTAGATACTAACTCGCGGTGGGATCGGCGTCAAGAGGTGACCCCGATGGTGTGGCCCGCATACTTGACTTTGGAAATACGCTCAACGAGTACAACACCTCTCTGACTCCAGTGCAGGCTGATTTCCTGGCGCTCCAGGCCGATTGGCGTGCTGTCGGCAATCAGATTCGGGATGCTCCGTCGAAGCTTGCGGACATCCCTGCAAGGGAGCGACAGGCCAGTATGAGAACCGGGCACGATCTTGCGGGGACGGTTCTCGGCACTCTAAGTAGTCGTCAGTAATCAGTTATCAGTCGTCAGTAGCGCCAGGCAGCCATCGGACAGCCTGCGACTGACGGCTGACTGCTGATTACTTATGGCTACGTACTTCAATATTGGCCGTTTGGCAGCCATATTCGTCTACGGCCATCACGCTCGCAAACAAGAGCGCATCGAGAAGGCCCGGATCATGAAGGGGCAGGCATAGTCACCGGTACCGCCCCGCCTGCGTCTCGTACAGGCTGGCGTAGCGCCCGCCGCGCGCCATCAACTCGGCGTGGCTCCCCGCCTCGACGATCCGCCCACCCTCGAGCACCAGGATCTGGTCGGCCATCCGCACGGTCGAGAAGCGGTGGCTGATGAGAAGCGCGGTCTTGCCGGCCATTAGCTCGCGGAAGCGCTGGAACAGCGTGAACTCTGCCTCGGCGTCCAGGGCCGCCGAGGGCTCGTCCAGGATCACCAGCGCCGCGTCGCGGATGAAGGCCCGCGCCAGCGCCACCTTCTGCCACTCACCGCCAGAGAGCTCCACCCCCCCCTCGAATCGCCGCGTGAGCTGCGTCTCGTAGCCGTTCGCCAGCCTGGCTGCCACGGCGTCGGCGCCGGCCCACCGTGCCGCCTCCTCGACGCGAGCCTCCCCTCGTCGCCCCGTCTCCCTACCCTTCCCCCTCTCCGTTGACGGAGAGTCCGCCTGGGACGGCTCATCCGCGCCCGGCCCCAGGGTCTCCCTACCCTTCCCCCTCTCCGTTGACGGAGAGGGGGCCAGGGGG
>JACPQP010000533.1 GCA_016190465.1 Chloroflexota bacterium | reverse complement strand
CTCCAGGAGCACGTCAGAGGATGCCTTGATCGATGATAGCGGGGTGCGGAACTCGTGGGCGACGGTCGCCAGGAACTCGGTCCGACCGCGCTCGATCAGATCGAGCTGCTTGTCCAAGTCACCGGCTCGGTGCCGCTCGAGTCGGTAGGTCAGCGCCGCGGCCAGCAGCGGCGCAGCTCGGTGGACAGCCGCCAAAGCTGCTTCGTCGAATACGCCTGCCCGCTCGGCAGCAAAGCCGAGGACGCCGATCAGGTCATCTCCGGCCCGGATCGGCACCAGCGCCAACGACCGTAGTCCCCCCAACCGGTCTGACCGCCCCCACCACCGGTGGTCAGCGGCCAGATCGCCAATCGCGATGACCTCATCACGCTGAAGTGCGCTCTCGGCGAGCCCCTGTTCCTCTGCGGCAACGGTTGCCACGATTGGCGACTGGCGAATCGCCTCGGGTGAGATGCTGTCGAGGGCGAGATAGCTCCAGCCGGTGCCGGTCCGGCTCAGCAGAAAGGAAGCGTCACTGCCGACAACCATCCCGAGGCGCTCGACCGCCACGCGGCCAGCTACCTCGGGCTCACCGGTTGTCTTGACCACCACCGCGAGTGCGTCGAGGATCGGGATGGCGAAAGCTGCCAGGTCAACCTGGGCGGCAGCCAGCGAATCGCGGTCAGCCGGAGACGGGTCAGAGGTGCCCAATCGTCGCCTCAAGAAGTTGAGGAAGCCCGGGGAGCGCGGACTGGGCCGGTCTGTCCCCTCGGCGCCAGGCGCCAGCGCCAGCGTCACCAGCCCGAGCACGAGCTTCCCCCATTCTCCGTGGCTACCATTCCCTGCTTTCTTTACAGCACCCTACCGTCGGGTCGAAGTCGTGAAACCGCCCGCGCCCGGGGGCCTTGTTTCGGCCCTCTGGGCGCAGTGTAGCAGGCTGTTCGGGCTTTGCCAAGCCCCGCTTTCGCAAACGGCTCGTCGGGCGTCCAGAGCGGCGGGTGCGAAGGCGCAACGTGCCATACGTCGTGGTGCCTGCCGTGTTCCGACGCTCCCACGTCTCGCCACTTGCGGCGGGCGGTGCTATAATGGTTCAGGCAGTGATCTCTTGGTGGCTGCATCGATCGCTGAACGGCGCAAGGGCTGCTTGCGGAGTGGGGCTTGTTGTCCCCCGCTGGAGCAGCGTGGGCGGGATACGGCCCGCGCCACCCGCTTATGGGCTTGTGCAGCGAGCAGCACGGGTGTATTGGACGGGATGGTCGCAGCGAACGTCCGCAAGAAGATCCTGGTGGTCGACGATGAGCCCGGGGTGATGCGGGTGCTCGAGGCGGGGCTCCGCCAGGAGGGCTACGATGTGGTCGCGGCATCCAGTGGCCCCGACGCGCTGGCGTACCTTCACGTGAACGAGCCGGACCTCGTCGTCCTCGACATCCTTATGCCGGAGATGGATGGGTTCGAGGTCTGCCAGCGGATTCGGCACGTCTCGAGCGTGCCGATCATCATGCTCACCGCGCTCCGGCGCGAGGATGACATCGTCCGGGGGTTGGATGCCGGCGCCGACGAGTACGTGACCAAGCCGTTCGGCATCGCCGAGCTGGTGGCCCGGGTTCGCGCGGCGCTGCGCCGGGTCGAGCTGGAGCGGCTGGCTGTCCCCGCGGAACGGATTCTCACCGTCGACGATGGGCGGCTGATCATCGACCTGGATCGCCGGCTCGCGACTCGCGATGGTGAGCACATCCCGCTCAGCGATACCGAATTCCGTCTTCTCGCCTTCTTGATTGCCAACGTGGGACGAGTCGTCCCCCACGAGAAGATCCTCGAGAACGTCTGGGGACGGGACCATACGCTGCAGACCGCCTACCTCCGGACCTACATCGGTCTGCTCCGGCGCAAGATCGAGGCCGATCCTCAGAGCCCTCGCCTGATCATCTCTTCCCACGGCGTCGGCTACCGCTTTCAAGAAGCCTGAAGACGCAGTCTGGCGGAGGCAACGATGCCCAATCGCCTGGTGAACGAGACCAGCCCGTACCTGCTTCAGCACGCCGACAACCCGGTCGACTGGTACCCGTGGGGATCCGAGGCATTTGCGCGGGCGCGGCGTGAGGACAAGCCGATCCTCCTCAGCATTGGGTACGCGGCCTGTCACTGGTGCCACGTGATGGAGCGCGAGTCGTTTGAGAATCCATCTATTGCCCAACTGATGAATGCCCTTTTCGTCAACGTCAAGGTTGACCGCGAGGAGCGCCCGGATATCGACGCCGTCTACATGGACACGGTCCAGGCGATGACCGGGCATGGTGGCTGGCCGCTGACGGTCTTCCTGACGCCGGAGGGCAAGCCCTTTTATGGCGGTACGTATTTTCCGCCGACCGATCGGCCCGGGATGCCCGGTTTCCCGCGCCTCCTGACCAGTGTTGCCGACGCCTACCGCCATCGCCGGGCGGTCGTCGACGAGAGCGCGAAGCAGCTGGTCGACGCGCTACGCGAGCACGCCGACCTTCGACCGGTGCCAAGCCCGCTGACGACGACCGTGCTGACAACTGCTCTCGAGGGGATCTCCCGCTCGTATGACGCTCGATCTGGGGGATTTGGTGACGCCCCAAAGTTTCCGGCGCCGCTGACCCTCGAGCTCTTGCTGCGTGCCGCCAGGTGGAGTGGCGGCCAGCAGGCGCTGAAGATGGTGACCCACACGCTCGAGATGATGGAGCGCGGCGGGATCCATGATCAGATCGGCGGGGGCTTTCACCGCTACTCGGTCGATGCCCGGTGGCTGGTGCCCCACTTCGAAAAGATGCTCTACGACAACGCCCAGCTCAGCCGGGTCTACCTGCTCGCCTACCAGGTGACCGGGAAGTCTGAGTATCGGCGCATCGCCGAGGAGACGCTCGACTACGTGCGACGAGAGATGACCAGCCCCGAGGGCGGGTTCTTCTCGGCCCAGGACGCCGACTCGGAGGGTCAGGAGGGGAAGTTCTACCTGTGGACGCTGGACGAGCTCGAGGCCGTGCTTGGCTCTGAGCTGACGCCCATCGTCGCCCGCTACTACGGGGTGACCGCGCAGGGGAACTTTGAGGGGAAGAACATCCTTCACGTGTCCCAGTCACCCGCCGAGGTCGCCTCGGCCGCGGGATTGAGCCTGCGGAAGCTGGAGACGCTCATCGCGGGGGCGCGCCGGCAGTTGTCTGCCGCGCGCGCCCGGCGGAGTTGGCCGGGGCGTGACGACAAGATCATCACCGCCTGGAACGGGCTGATGCTGCGCAGCTTCGCCGACGCGGCGCGGATTCTCGACCGTGCGGACTACCGTGAGGTCGCGCTTCGCAACGCCGAGTTCGTCCTGGCCCGGCTCCTGGCGGCCAGGGATGGGACGCGGCTGTTCCGCACGTACAAAGACGGGGTAGCCAGGTTGCCCGGATACCTGGAGGACTACACCTTCCTCGCGGATGGGTTGATCGCCCTCTACGAGGCGACGTTCGCCCCGCGCTGGCTCGAGACCGCCCGTTCCCTGATGGAGACGGTGATGGCGCGCTTTGCCGATCCCCAGGGCCCCGGGTTCTTTGACACGGCCGACGATCACGAGGCGCTGGTCATCCGGCCGAAGGAGCACGTGGATAACGCGACGCCCGCGGGGAACAGCGTGGCGGCCGACGTGCTCCTACGACTGTCGCTCTTTTTCGCCGAGCCGGAGTATGAACGGCAGGCGGTGCAGATCCTGGAGTCGCTGGTCCAGCCGATGATGCGCCACCCCACCGCTTTTGGCCGGCTGCTGCTGGCGGTGGACTTCTCTCTCGCCGAGCCGCGCGAGGTGGCGATCGTCGGAGAGGCGGGCCGGGAGGATACGCGGGAGCTGCTGCGCGTGGTGCGCCAGGGGTATCGACCGTACGTCGTGGTCGCGTCGCGCTCGCCGGACGATCAGCGGGCGGCGCAGGCCATCCCGCTGCTCGACGGGCGTGGGCCCATCGATGGCCGGGCGACCGCGTACGTCTGCGAGCACTACGTCTGCCAGGCGCCGACGACGAGCCCGGATGAGTTGGCCCGGCGGCTGGAAGGAGTGTAGCCTTTGGAGGGATGTGACATGGCGAAGACTCGTCGGCTCTTCGTGATCGGCTACGACGGCATGAACTACCCGCTGCTGCGGCGCTTCATCGATGAGGGGGTCCTGCCTACCTTCAAGGCGCTGCTCGGCCGTGGCTCCCTCAACCGACTGCTCCCGACCATGCCCCCGTGGACCCCGACCAACTGGTCGAGCCTGGTGACCGGGGCACCCTCGGGGACGACGAGACTCGGCGGCTGGACCGTCCGCGACAAGACCGCTCCCTGGGACACTCCCCTCACGATGTCCTGGGACTACAACATCCTGGGCGGGGCCGAGACCCTCTGGGAGGTCGCCGACCAGGTTGGCCTGAAGACGCTCATCACCCACTACCCGTCGGCCTCGTGGGGGGTGCCGCTCAAGCATGGCTACGTCGTCGCCCCGGGCATCCACGACGCGCCGCTGTCCTACGCGCTGGCAATGCGCTACTTCGCCACCGTCAAACGCGACGTCCAGACCCGCGTCGACACTTCCGGCCTGGCGATGGCCGAGCGGACGACCGACGTCGAAGAGGAGGGCGCGCCGCCTGGATCCTCCATCGTCCGACTCGAGCCCGCCGGGCCGGCCGGCTGGCGCAACGTCGGCCCCGACGACTTCGGCTGCCCACTGGCCATCGTCCTGCGCCCCGGCGCGCACGCCGAATACGCGCACGCCGAGTACGTCTACCTCCTGGTCCGCCGCGGCTCGGATGGCCGCTTCGAGCGGGTGGCTGTCTGCGCCGAGCCCGATGCCTCGACTCTCCTCGTCGAGGTCCACCCGGGTGGCTGGAGCCCCTTCGCCCACCACCGGGTCGGACCGGAGAAGCGGGAGGCGGCCATGCGCTTCCGGATTCTCGCGGTCAACTCGACGGCAGGGAGCCTGCACCTGGTCCGCAGCGTCGTCTATGGCACCCGGGGCTTCACCCAACCCCCGGGGCTCGACGCGGAGATCCTGAAGCACTGTGGTCCGTTCTACGACGTCCCGGCGGTCAGCCCGGCCACCGACGACGAGCACCTGGCCACCTGGCTCGACGAGCTCCGCTTCATGGGCGAGTGGGAGGTGAAGGTCGCCCGCTACATCCAGAACAGGTCCGGCTGGGACCTGCACTTCTCTCACTGGCACCCGTTCGACTGGGTCAACCACGCGACCGTCAACGACATCGACCCCGAGAACCCGAGCTACGATCCCCGGCGCGCGGAGTGGCTCCTCGACGCCCAGCGGAAGACCTACGTTCTCTCCGACGACATCCTGGCCCAGTTCCTCGAGCTGGAGAGGGAGGGTGACCTCGTCTGTGTGATCTCCGACCACGCCATGGCGCCAAGCCAGCGGGGCGCGAGCATCCCGGACCGGCTGATCGAAACCGGGCTGATGGTGCTCGGCCCCGATGGCCAGATCGACCGCTCGCGGAGCAGGGCTTACCTCGTCGCCGCGCGGGGCTCGGAGATCTACGTCAACCTCGAGGGCCGCGAGCCGGGTGGCGTCGTCCCGCCCGACCGGTTTGAGCGGGTGCAGGAGGAGATCATCGACGCCTTGCTCGACTGGCGCGACCCCCTCAACAACAGACGGCCGATCGCTCTCGCCCTCAAGCTCCAGGACGCCCAGATCATCGGCTACTGGGGCGACGTCAGCGGCGACGTCGTTTTCTCGATGAACCGGGGCTACGGCTGGGGCAAGCCGGTGGATGGCGGCTCGGTGGGGGCGTCCCGGATCGCGATCCACGGCTCGCAGATCCCCACGTCGGAGACGCCCATGTTCTCCAACCTGGCCTGCTGTCTCCTCTCGGGCCCCGGCGTGAAGGTCGGGTACGAGCGCGACTGGCGACGGTGGGGGCTGATGCGGATGATCGACATGGCGCCGACGTTCGCCAGGCTCCTGGGTCTGCGGACCCCGCGGCACAACGTCGGGGCGGTGCTCGAGGACCTCCTCGAGGAGTAGCGCTGGCCGGCGGGTGCCCGGACCGTCGCCGGCCATGTTGCCCGCAGCTACCTCGTCACGCTCCCGGTTGGCGGGCGGAGCGTGAGTGCGTCGGATCAGCACGCAAGTGCACTGTTACTGATCGCTGCACAGATCTCTGCCCTGCCATTACACTGCATCTCGGCCGATGCCACTCCAACTCTCCCCGGCCGAGCTTCTCCCGAACTCGTACCCCCACCTGGACATCCTGCTTGGTCAGATAGCGCATAGCCGCGTTGAGCGTGCCCAACTCCTCGAACTTGCGGAAGATGAGCCTCAGACATCGTGCCCTTGAGTCCCAACAGCAGGCGGTCGTTGTACTGCGCCGGATCGTAGACGCCGTCGAGGTCGGCGATGAGCGTCCCGAACAGGGCGCAGATCTCCAGCAGTTGGTGCCAGTCCTTGCAGGAGCGGGCGAGTCTGGGCATCTCGACGCCGAACACAAAGTGGGGCACCGCAGGGCTGAGGCGGACTGGCACATAAGTTGCAAATCCAGTGCGCGGACGGGGGGCGTGGATGTTGAGAGCCACCGCTCTCGATTAGGGGGAGGAACCACTTCGATGATCGTCCGCCAGCGACCGACCATTGCCGACGACTTCCTGCTGCAAGTGCTCTTGCCCTACCTCGATCCACACCTCGAATCGCGCGCTACCCGACACCTCCTCAAACTGACTCGCTACTGGAATCCTGAGATCCGTCCAACCAATGGACCGGCCCGCATTCCGGTCCCTAGCTCGCCCGCCAGCCGGCTTCGCGAGCGATGGCGCAGGTTGCTGCACGTCGTCTCGGAGGCAAGTGCGAGCGTGGGGCTTGGCTGAGGACAGGAACGGAGAGTTCATCTGCGGTTGCCGTTCGTCCCGGCCCTGACTGCGCAGACTGATTGCTGGCGGCTACTCATGGCGAGGCGTTCTGAACGACGCCGAGAGGACGTTACCGATGCGGATAGAACGGGCGTTACCTGGGCAGGGATTGCTGGACCTCTGCCGCATCCACGATGCGCCCTCGGGCCAGTTCCTGCTGGCCGCCTACTTCGGCACTGGCGAATGGGCGACGGCCGGACCGTACTGCTGCACTTTTTGCGGCGGCATCACTGTCCTGGGAATCGACGGCCCGTTACCGCTCTGCTCGTCCTGCGATAGCACCGAGTTCCTGGCCCCGCCAGGTCGCTCGGCACTGCTTGGCGGGCGAGTTGTCGGCCAGGCGCGACGAGAAGCGGCGGAGGCAAGCTGGACGATGCCCAGGGCCCGAACGTCGGCCGCCTAAGTAGGTATCAGAAAGTTTTTGATGGTTTTGGGGACACCCCAAACCCCGCCAGGACGGGCTCCGCCCTTCCTGGACCTTCCCGGGACGCAGGTGAACTTTCCGAGACCTCCTTAGCGAGGCGCGCACCGGACTCCCCCCCCGGTGGCCGCCAGCGTGGTATGATTCTCTATTGGATCCGTTTCGATCGGTACACTGAAGGGG
>JACPQP010000560.1 GCA_016190465.1 Chloroflexota bacterium | reverse complement strand
GCGCCGATTCGTCCTGGGGATCCACCAGCAGCGCCACGCGAACGCCGTGATCCCCGTACCAGAGGCAGCGACGGACGAGCGCATTCACGCTTTGCTCGGGCGACACGATCTCCACGACGATGTCTGGGGGCTCGAAGAAGTCATTGGCGACCTTGCCCGACGGGGTGCGGGGGATGCGCTCCCAGCGGTATACCGCGACATCCGGCACGTAGGAGCGGCCGGCGAACGTGGCCCGAAGCTCCGGGAAGGCCGTCGCCAGCTTCCGTGGCCGGCCGAAGCGGTCGAAGAGCTCCACCAGTCCGGCTTGGAGCCTGCTGTGCTGTCCCTTCGGCGACACTTTCTGAATAACTCTCCCATCTTCGAACTCGAGCGCGGGCTCGTCCTCCGGAAGTCTCAGGAACTCCTCGATGGTCAGTTGCCTCTCCGAGATCACCATTTCCGTCCTCTCCCGTGCTTCCTGCTTGCCCCGAACGCGGAAGCGCCTCCCGGCCGTCGTCGCCGACCGGATCACACCTGGGCACCTTTCACGCCGATGATACCACACAGTGTGCTACACTTGGCGGCGAAGGAGTTGGTCGGTGGAGCCGCTGGGCATCAGGCTTGTTCCGCCCGGCGCGGCGGCCGTCGTCAGGCCGGCCCGGACGCTGGCGAGAGGGGTCCTGGACTCCGTCAACGCGCCGGCCCTGGCGGCCACGCTCGTCTGGGCCGGCAACAAGACCGCGCTGAAGATCGCCCTGGGCGAACTCGACCCGATGGTGGTCGGCACGTTGCGGCTGGCCCTCGCCGGCGGGGTGCTGCTCCTGGTCGTGGCCCTCCGGCAGGGCTCCCCCTGGTTGCCATGGCGCGCCTGGCCGCGCATGCTCGCCGTCGGCGGGCTGGGCATCGGGCTCAACGCTATCCTCTTCCTCGCCGGCCTGAGCCTCACGTCGGTCAGCAACGCCGCGTTGATCTCGACCCTCTCGCCGGTCTTCTGCATGGCTATGGCCGTGGCCCTCGGGCAGGAGCGCCTGGCGGCGCACCGGGTCGCCGGGATGCTGCTGGCGCTCCTCGGGGTTGGCCTCCTGATTCGGGCCGACGCCGGGGCGCCCGGCCAGGACTACCGCGGCGGCCTCCTCCTGGTCGCCGCGGCGGTCGCCTGGGCGGCCTACTCCGTGCTCGGCGCCAAGCTGCTGCGCGCCCACGGGCCCATCAAGACGACGGCCTATTCCCTGCTCACCGGCGCGGTCACCATGGCCCTCGCCAGCCCGCTGATGGTCCACCGGTGGGACCTGGAGCACGTCAGCCTGGCCGCGTGGGGTGGGCTCCTCTACGCCGCCCTGATCGCCTCGGTCTTCGGCCTGACCCTCTGGGGTCTGGGGATCAAGCGAGTGGGCGCCACCGGCACGATGGTCTACACCTACCTCTCGCCCGTGCTCGCCATCGCCAGCGCCGCGGCGCTCCTCGGCGAGCGCCTGACCCTCGTCCAGGTGATCGGCGGCGCGATCGTCCTCGCCGGGCTGGCCCTCAGCGCGAGCGCTCGTCCGGGCTGAGTCCGTTCGAGCGGCTTGCAGATCGCCGATCGCAGACCGGTGTCCCGGAGCGGAGGGCGACTCGTCTTCCGCCTCTGAGGGTGGTACAATACGCGTGGTGCAACGTCTGGGGAGACTGGCAATGGGATCGAAGGTCAAGGTCACCTCGAAAGCAGAGAGGCAGCTCAAGCGGGTGGAGACCCCCGACGAGTTCTTCGCGCGCGTCACCAAGCGCCCTGCCATCCACGAAGCGCTCAAAGAACTCGCCACGTAGGGCATGGCCCAGGAGCCGCGCGAACCTCGCCGCTCCGTCCGCTTCCGCTATGCCGACGCCATCGACTTTGCGGATCCTGACTGCTTTGCCGAAGTCACGCGCCGTCTCACCAACGCAGCCTACCGCTTCAACAGACGCAGAGTGTCGTGAGTGCGCAAGAACTCGAGGATGCCAGAGCGCAGATCGTCCTCGGTCGCGTGGCCCAACTCCATCTCCGCGAGGGCAAGTTCCAGCGCTCCAGCCAGCTCAGTGGCGCTATCTGGGGGCGCAGTCAACAGCCAGGTGGTGTGCGACGCCAGCCACCGGTGGACGTCCCCGACGAAGACCTCACCGCGCAGATACCGGGTGACCAGGCTAACCAGGTCCAGGCCGAGAGAAGATACGGCTTTCGAGGCTGACTCCACCGTGAAACCTCCGAGCATCGGGGAAGACAACCCCCAATGGGTCGACGAATGGCTGATCCGCACACTGTTCAACGCCGCCGAGGTCTGGGAACGGGCTCAGCGCGGCGAGCTGCGAACGCGCGTGGTCTTCGACAATCATCCGTCCAAGCCCCTGGCGAGAGAGCCTTTCTGCACACGCAGCCAGATCATTCCCTACTACCTGCCCAACGGAGCACCGGTGGCGCAGGCTCATCAGTAGTATCTTCGGCCGGATGGCACGCTCGGCGCAAGCGGACGCCCTGACCCCCGCCGCTTCTTTGACGGTACGACACTGTATGCCAAGCGGCTTCCGTGATTTCAGTACCCTCCGGCGGATCCAGCAGGAATCAGGCCAGCCGAACGACGACGTGAGGACCCGCGCCACGGGGAGCATACGCCAAGGTGCGCCCCACGTCAACAAAGCAGAGCCGCCCGACGATTCTGCACCATACCCCTCCGGCAGTGGCCGCCCCACCTTGATCGCTCGGGTTCCCGCGGAGGCCGGGCACCCTGGATGAACGGGTGGACACGGGGTAGAGCCGCGGCGAAGGAGGACGTCCAGGCACGATGTCACGGACAGGTCTTGAGCCGAAGCCACCCTGGCGAAGCGTTCCGCGGTCGGTGCGGGAGGCGGTGAAGGCAGCGCTCGGGGCCGAGGTGAAGCGGGCGATGCGGGTGTGGGGTGGATACACCCCAACGCCCACTTACCGTCTGCGCCTCCAGGACGGGCAGCGGGCCTTCTTCAAAGCGGTCGAGCCAGCCTCCAATGCGTTTGCCCGGGCCGCCCACCTCCGGGAGGAACGCGTCTACCGCGAACTGGGCGAGCTCATCGCGCCATGGGCCCCGGCCTTCTACGGGTCGTTCCAGCGCGGGGACTGGCAGGTGCTCCTGCTCGAAGACCTGGGGCCCAAGAGCGTGCCGCCGTGGACGCCTCCCCTCACCCGAGCCATCGCCCGCGCTCTGGGGGACTTCCACCGGGCCACGCTCGGGACGGTCTTGCCGCCCTGGTTGCCCCGGGCGGAGCAGCAGCTCGCCGCCGCGGCGTGGCTCTGGGAGCGAACGCCGGACGCCGACGCCCTCCGCCAGATCGCCTTCCTGGCGGGCACCCAGTCCAGGGATGCCTCGCGATGGCTGGAGCGCGCGTCGCCGTCGCTGGCTCGGGCAAGTCGAGGGATCCTCGAGGCCGGTGCACCACAGGCCTTCCTTCATCGGGATGTGCGCTCGGACAACCTGCGGTGGGTGAAGGGGCATCTCCGCCTGTTCGACTGGCCGCACGTGGGGGTCGGCCCACCGGAGTACGATGTGGCCGCTCTGGCGCAGAGCATCACCGTCGAAGGGGGACCGGACCCGGAGCAGGTCATCGCCTGGTACGCCGAGCGGGCGCCCATCCGCGAGCGTGTGCTCGACGCCGCGGTCGCGGCGCTGGCCGGATTCTTTGCCGACCAGGCCTGGCGCCCCGACATCCCGGGCTTGCCCCGCCTGCGCCCATTCCAGCGCCGTCAGCTTCGGGTCACGCTGGCCTGGGCGGCTCGTCGCCTCGGCCTGCCGACTCCTTTCTTTTGACCTCAACGGCGCAACGTGCCAATTCGATGACGTCGCTGCCAAAACCATTATACAACGCCGGCCAGATTCCGTTTCGTTTACCGGGCGTCCCTCCTCCCACCCGGTCGCCTCACACCGCCGCGCGCTCCAGCCACTCCCGGGTCACCTCGATGCCGAAGCCCGGCGCGTCGGTGGGCCGGACGAAGCCGTCCTGGATGGGGACCGTGCCCGGCAGGGCCACCATCTCCGCCAGCGGCACGCCGGGCGGCGCCACGCCCTCGGACCGCTCGCCCCAGGGAATGGCGGGCATAGCCAGCGCCAGGTGCTGCCCATAGGGGTAGTTCATCCCGGCGTGGCCGATCACCGTCAGCCCGTGGGCCTCGGCCAGGTGGCAGATGCGCACCGACGCGCTGATGCCCCCCACCCAGGCCACGTCGGGCTGAAGGATGTCCACCAGGCCGCGGCTCGCCGCCTGAGCAAACGGGTGGATGGTGTACCAGTGCTCGCCCGTCGCCAGCGTCGCCCCCGGCAGCCGCTGCCGCAGCCGGGCGTAGCCCTCCATGTCCTCCGGCAGCAGCACGTCCTCCAGCCACTTCACCCGGTAGGGCCGCAGCGCCTCGGCCAGCCGCACGGTGTACTCCACGTCCAGCGACATCCAGGCGTCCACCATCAGCTCCCCATCGTCGCCGACCTGCTCGCGGGCCCGGGCCACCACCTCCTCGTCGCGGCGGAGGCCCTCCAGGCCGGACACCGGCCCGTGGCGCAGGAAGACCTTGACCGCCCGGAAGCCGAGCTCCCGAAACCAGGCCAGGCTGTGCTCGGTCCCGTAAGAGAGGTCGGTGTTGCTCGCGTAGCAGGGGATGCGCTCCTTCTGGGGTCCGCCCAGCAGCTCGTAGACGGGGCGCCCCAGCAGCTTGCCCTTGAGGTCCCACAGCGCGTTGTCCACCGCGCTGATGGCGTAGCTCGCCAGCCCGGCGCTGCCGTACGGCGCGGAGATGCGCCGCATCAGGTCCCACAGCTTCTCGGTGGCCAGGCAGTCCTGACCGGCCAGGACCGGCGCGAAGTGGTCGTTGACCACCCGCTCGACCGGGCCGCCGTGGGTCGTGAGGCCGAGGCCCCAGGTGCCATCCTCGGCGGTGACCACGCAGGCCGTACGCCGCCAGCGGGTCGACCAGTCCGATCGCCGGAACTCGGGGTAGCGGGCCATGGGGGTGATGAAGCCCTCCACCGCCTGCCGCGGGACGCGGGGCGGCGTCGTCGGCCGGGGCGTCAGGTCGATCGCCGCGGCGCGAATCTCCTTGATCTTCACCGGTGTCGCCTCCTTCGCCGATCATCGCCTCGCGCGATCGGCCGTGTACCGCCCCATTCTACCGCAATCCGCAGCGACATTCAGCCAGGGACTTCCTGGCGTTGACGGGCAGCCGGGCGAGTGCTACGATCCCCTCGACAGGTGGGGAGAAAGGGCGGAATGCGCGCGAAGGGAGGAGTCGACGGGATGGATAGCCGCGAACGCTATGCCCGGGCGCTGACGTTCCAGGGGCCGGACCGGGCGCCCATCACCCACCGCTACCTCGCCGGAGCGTCGCGGGTCTACGGGCTCAGGCTTCAGGAACTCTATGCGACCTACCCGGCCGACATCGTGAGCTACAGCTTCGGCGAGCAGCGGGTGTATGGCCCGCGGCCCGGCGAGCCAGGCGTCGACCGGTGGGGCTGCACCTGGCTCCGCCTCAGCGAGGACGCCGACGGCCAGGCCGTCGGGCACCCCCTGACGGACTGGGGCGCGCTGGAGACGCTGCGGCCACCGGCGCCCTTCGAGGATCCGGCCGACCTGGAGCGGATGGCGGCCGAGATCCGCGCCGAGGGGCATCACCGCTACGTCGCCGCCAACGCCGGCTCGCTCTGGCAGCGGATGTTCTTCCTCCGGGGCTTCGACGCCCTCCTGCTCGACATCGCCGAGGGCCGGGAGGAGGTTGTCTTCCTCCGCGACCTCGTCACCGACTGGATCCTCCAGCGGGTCGAGATCCTCGGCCGGTACGACGTCGACGCGATGACGATGGGGGACGACTGGGGCACCCAGACGTCGCTGATGGTCAGTCCCACGGCGTGGCGCCGGGTGTTCAAGCCCGCCTACCGGAAGATCGTCGAGGCGATCCACCACATGGGCAAGGCCGCCCTCTTCCACACCGACGGCGACACCCTCTCGATCATCCCGGACCTCATCGAGATCGGCTTCGACGAGCTGAACCCGCAGGTCGGGTGCATGGACGTCGCCGAGCTGGGGCGGCGCTTCGCCGGAAAGGTCTGCTTCCGCCCAGACCTGGACCGGCAGTGGCTGCTCCCGCGCGGCACGCCCGCGGACGTCGTGGCCGCCATCCGCCAGACCTTTCAGACGCTGGGCACCCTGCGCGGGGGATTCGTCTGCTGGGGCCAGATCGCCCCGGACGTCCCGGTCGAGAACGCCGAGGCGATGCTGCGGACCTTCTGGAACCTCCGGTACTGAGCCGATCTGGTATGACGGAAGGGAAGGCGAGAGTAAGGCAGTTTCTCGGTAAGGCGGGTGAGCAATATGCCGGTTGCCCGAATCACCTCGAAAGGTCAGATCACGATCCCCAAAGAGGTGCGCGAGCGCCTGGGCGTCCAGCCCGGAGACGCCCTCGACTTCCACTTCGAGGCGGGGCGACTCGAAGTTCGGCCAGTGCGGCGCCCACGTCTGGCCGACTTCCGGGGTCTCTTCCGCGTGGCCCACGCTCGCGATTTCGCCGAAGAGCGCTCCCTGGCCCGACAGGCCCGCGGGCGCCGTCTCGCCGCATAGCGCTGTCGGGCGTCTTGGAGCGGAGGAGCGGAGTTGCCGCCCACACAGGGAGCGTCGTTCGAGCACTAAAGGAACGTCATCTGGCGGGGCGAACCACCTTCAGGCAAGCCATCGACGAGAAGTTCCTCTATGGCAGACGGCCAAGCTGATTCGGGCGCTCCTGTTTGGATCCCCAACCGTTCGAGTTCCCCCGCAGCGCGAGACAACAGCGGCTGGCGGTCGACATAGTGAAGCAAGGCCCTAAGGTCAATCCGTTGCAGCAGTTTCTTCGTGATCGGACGCTTGGCGTCCAGGAAAGCCACTGACTGGACAAAATCGAGACACTTCGGGTCGTTGAGGAGGCTTGCCAAGAGGGCTGCCTGCCTGGGGCTGTGGCAGACGAAGCCCGCTCGGCGATGTGTTGGGCACTTTCCACGTGCATGTTCTGGAGCTCAATTCCCAGGATCTCGCGCGGAGCTGCCGCTGAGCCTAGTAGACCCGCGATAAAGTTCCCCTGGCCACACGTTGGCTCCAGGACTCGTGACCATGACCGGCCAACCGGCCCCAGATAGTCGAGTATTGCCGCGACTAGGGCGGGAGGCGTCTGGAAATCGCCAAGATCTCTAGTCACGGATGTCCTCTACGCCCACGGCCGCACGCTTGGCTGCGACAGTGATAGCTCTCCCATACTGTAGTCTCCATTGCAACGCGTTCGAGACCGTAAGGTAACCGATCTCCGGTGGCTGACGAAGGATTCGGTCGGCAAGTGCCTCGCGTCCCAAGTCATCAAGGGGCAGGTTTCGCTCCTCCAGAAACGCAATGACATCATCCTTGTTGCCATTGCGGCGTAGGATCTCCCTCAGGCCAAACGTTGTCTGGTAGTCGGCTGTTTGCTCACGGGCTATGTAAATGATGTGCTGGAAGTTCAATCGAGCAGTTCAGACGCTTCCGCTACGCCGACGCCATCGACTGGTCACCCGAGCAAGAGACCCAGGGCCTGCGCCGCGACTTGACACCGCTTCCCCCATCAACTAGAATACGCTTCGACCACCGGGTCATCTCCGGGGGCGGTCGCGATTCCACAGCGTGGTGGGGGCACCCATGCCAGCGACGGTGGCGATCCCCAACTATGAGATCATCGAGAAGATCTCGGAAGGCCCCCAGGCCGCCATTTACAAGGCATGCCACAAGAAAAACCTGGATCGGCCGCTCGCCCTCAAGGTCCTGAAAGCGACCTTTCTCTCCGATAACAAGAAGGCCCAGTTCCGGCAAAAGATCGAGCATCTCCGAGTCCTTGACGATCCCCTGGTCATCACCCCCATCGCCTTCAACGCGCAAGACGGCTTCTGCTTCATCACCCAGGACTATTTTGCCGGTGTGCCCCTCGACGAGCTCATCGGCGCGCGGGGCGGGATCGCTCTGGGCGATTTCTTCACCATCGCGTGCAGCCTGGCCCGGACGCTCGATAAGGTCCACGAGGCCGGGATCATCCACGGCGGCGTCAAACCCCACAATATCCTCGTCGACCCCCGCACCCTCGAGATCCGCCTGATCGACTTCATCAGCGCCCTCGACGTGCGAGATGTCAGTCACTTCATTTTCGACCCCTTTTTTGTCAGGGGATCCCTGTCCTACACCTCCCCGGAACAGACCGGCCGCATCAGCCACCGCGTGGTTTTCTCCTCGGACATGTACTCGCTCGGCATCGTCTTCTATGAACTGCTGACTGGGCGCCTCCCGTTCCTGTCCGATGATCCCCTCGAGCTCATCCATTCCCATCTCGCTGAGGAGGCGCCCCGGGTCCACGAGCTCAACCCGGACGTCCCCATCGCCCTGAGCAACATTGTCGCCAAGCTCATGCTCAAGGAGCCGGAGAAACGCTACCAGAGCAGCAACGGGCTGCTGGCCGACCTCGTCCGGTGCCGGGACGAATACCTGGCCACCGGGACCATCCGCGAATTCGCGCTGGAAACCTGTGTCTCCACGCGGCGGGTGACCTTCATCTCCAAGATGGTCGGCCGCGACCGCGAAGCCGAGACCATCCTGGAAGAGTACGAGCAGGTCGCCCGGGGAGCCTTCCGCTCGCTGTTCATCTCGGGGCTCTCCGGCATCGGCAAGACGCGCCTGATCCAGGAGCTGCAAAAGCCGATCGTGAAGCACAAGGGCTATTTCACCTCGGGGAAATTCGACGTCTACCAGAATAACGTCCCGTACATCTCCCTCATCCAGGCGCTGCGCAATCTGATGCGGACCTTTCTCACCGAGAGCGATGAGCGCGTGGCGCTCTGGCAAACCCGCATCGCCAAAGCCGTGGGCAAGAATGGCAAAGTCCTGACCGATGTCATCCCGGAACTGGAGATCCTGATCGGCCCGCAACCCGAGGTCAAACCGCTTCCCCCGGTCGAATCGCTGAACCGGTTCCACGACCTCTTCGACCGGTTTCTGACCTCTCTGGCGAGCGAGGAGAACCCGCTGACCCTGTTCATCGACGACCTTCAGTGGTGCGATGTCGCGTCCTTCGACTTTCTCGCCAACATCTTCGCCAACTACAAGGACCACCCCTACCTTTTCCTGTTGGGCGCCTACCGCCACAACGAAGTCGACTCGAGCCATCCCCTGTCCAAGCTCATCCGAAACGCCAAGGAGGGCGGCCAGCCACTGAGCGAGATCCGGCTGGGCCCCCTCAAGCCCGAGCACTGCCACGAAATGGTGTCCTACATCCTCGACGCCCCCCTGGCGCAGACCCGGGCCCTCTCCGATCTCATCAGCGCGCTCAGCGAAGGGAATCCCCTCTTCGTCAGCGAGAGCCTCTCCTATCTTCACAACGAGGACCTGCTCTTCCTCGACGAGGACCGACAATGGCGCTGGGACCTGGACAAGATCCGCCGATCCCGCATGCCGACCACCGTCGTCGCCCTGTTCAGCTCAAAGATCCACAAGCTCCCGCCGGACCTCATCACCCTGCTGGAATACTGCGCCTGCATGGGGAACACGTTCTCACCTGCCGAGCTTGCCTTGATCCGGGAGATGACCCTCCTCCGGGCCTTCGAGATTCTGAAACCGGCCCTCGGCGCCGGACTGCTCATGGAAAACAAGAACCAGTTGCAGTTCATCCACGACAAGGTCCAGGAAGCCACGCTGTCCGCCATTCCGCCGGAAAAGCGCCGCCAGATCCACTGGCAGGTTGGCAATCACCTCCTCTCGGCCATGCCGGAGGGTACGGTGGACCTCGAAAAACTCGACAACCTGTTCACCATTGTTTCCCACCTCAACCTGGGCCGAGAGACCAATCTGGACCCCGGCACGGCGTATTCCCTTTCGGACCTCAACTACCACGCGGGCAACAAGGCGCTGGACTCCCTGGCGACCGAAGCGGCCAACGAGCATTTCAACCTCAGCCGGGAGCTGCTGCCGGATGACTGCTGGGAGGACAGTCACTACGAGCGCACCTTCCGGATCTACCAGAAGGCCGCCAAGACGGAGCTCATGTGCGGCAACTACGAGAACTCCGAACGACTCCTCACCCAGTTGCTCGACCACGCCAAGACCGATCTGGACAAGGCCGAATGTCTGGCGGAACAGACAACCTCGCTCTCATCCATCGGCAACTTCATCAAGGCGATCGGGACTGCTAACCAGGGTCTGGCCTATTTCGGCAAGGCCATCCCCGACAGCCCCGAGGAGGCGGATAGGCGAAGGCAAGAGTTGATGGATGAGATCGCCTCACGGGACATCGACCTGTGGGGGACCATCCTGAACATGCCCTTTACCAGGGACCGAAAGAGCAAGATCGAGCTCGTCTTCTACAGCGAGCTCATCCCCGATCTGTACATGTCTGGCCTGGTGCCTCAGCTCTATCTCTCGGCCGCGCAGTCCACCCAGCATTGCCTCTCGGGCGGTATGGACGAATCCGTGATCTACTCGTTCAGCATCATGGGGCTTCAGCTTGGGGAACAGGAAGTGTTTGAACAAGCATTCAAATACGAAGACCTGGCGCGTGACCTCTCCGCCAAATACCCCAACACGTTCGGGGCCACCCGCGGGATGAACGGCATCGTCTGGTGCAACATGCACTCCCGCAGCCACCCGCGCCAGATCGCGGATTACTGCCTCAAGTCGATCCAATGCGGGAAGAACTGCGGCGACCTGTATAACGCCGGTCTGTCCTATGGCCCCTTGATGTGGAATCTTCAGGTTCAGGGGTCGGACCTGTCTCTTATCGAAGACTATGCGAAGGAATGCCTTCAATTCTCCAACAGATACCACCTGTCCTTCTCGGTAGGCCTCGCCGATGCCATGCAGGCCGGCTGGATCGAGCCGATGAAGAGAGACTACTCGCCGATACCGATGGAAGAGAAACTCCGGCGATGGGAGCAAGATAACCACGTCGCCTCCGTCGGCAGCTATTACGTCCACAAAGCGCTCACGCACTACTACTTCGGACAGCATGATAAGGCCGAAGAATACCTCATCGGGGTCCGTCGATATCTGTCCGGCCTGACCGACAATGTGCTGAAGAGACAGTGGCACGTCTTCCTGGTCTTGAACGCGCTCAAGCTGTACGAAAAGGGCGCGCGCTTTCACAGCCAGCGTGAGTTATTCACGACCATCCAGCCCATCATCAAGAAGATCGAGACGTGGGCCGCCCTGGGGCCATTACTCAAGCCCTATCTTGCCTTTCTCTCTGCCGAGCTGGAAAGAGTCACCGGCGACTTCAAGACAGCCAGGAGTCTCTACCTCGACGCGATAAACAGCGCCCATGAACAGAATTATACGTTCCTGGAAGGGCATCTCAACGAATGCCTCGGGGAGCTTCTCTTGCAGGCCGGTCATTCTTCCTCACGGGCCTACTTCGCCGAGGCGGCCCGTTTGTACAAGGAATGCAAGGCAGGACGAAAAGAGATTACCCTCATCGAGAAGTATCCCGAGTACTTTGAGGAAGAGAAAACCGCTTACTCCCCATTCGAGGCCGAGTCTACGGCCGCCTCGACCCTTCCCGACCTTGACGTCGACTATCTGATGAAGTCATCCCTGGCGATTTCGGCGGAGATTGAGCTGGACGCCCTCCTGAAAAGGATCATGAATGTGGTCATCGAGAGCTCCGGGGCGCAGCACGGCTACCTGCTGATCGAAGACGAAGGCAACCTGTTTGTCCGCGCCGAGAGTCATATCCGGGAAAAGCGAGCAGTGCGGACCTTGCATCAAAAGCTCGACGATGCCGGCGATATCTGCAAGGCAATCGCCCGCTATGTATATCGCACTGGCGAGCGGGTGATTCTTGACGACGCCTCTCGGGAAGGTGTGTTCAAGGACAATCCCGAGGTCCAGCAGATGCAACTGCGCTCGGTGCTCTGTCTTCCGGTGATCAAGCAGTCCCGGCTGATCGGGATACTGTACCTGGAAAACCGTCTGTCGGACTCGGTCTTCACCTCGGAAAAGACGCAGATGACGGAGTTGCTGACGTCGCAGGCCGCCATCTCCCTGGAGAACTCTCGATTGGTGGAGGAGATGAAGAAGGCGGACGATCAGGTGAAGAAATCGCTTCGAGAGAAGGAGGTCCTTCTCAAGGAGATCCACCACCGCGTCAAGAATAACCTCCAGATCATCCATAGCATGCTCAATCTTCAGTTGCCGTTCATCAAAGATGAGCAGGCCACCGATCTGTTCAAGGAGAGCCAGAACCGGGTTCACTCGATGGCCCTGATCCATGAGAAGCTCTACCAATCCCAGTCGCTGTCAAAGATCGACCTGGCCGAGTATATCGAGACCCTCACGGCCAATCTGTTCCTTTCTTATGGAGTGACGGAGCGGGCCGTCAGACTGAAGATCCATGTGGAAAACGTTACCCTCGACGTGGATACGGTGATCCCGTGCGCTTTGATCATCAATGAGCTGGTGTCCAATTCGCTAAAGCACGCCTTTCCGGATTCGTTCCGGCGCACCGGTGGGACAGGCGAGATCCGGATCGACCTGCGTCATGGCATCGGCAATACCTTCATACTGACCGTCAGCGACAATGGCATCGGGCTGCCCGAGGATTTCGCGATCGAGACCAGTGAATCGCTGGGATTGCAATTGGTGAGCGTCCTGGTGAGGCAGCTCAAGGGCACGATTCAGCTCGGCAGGACTGGCGGAGCCCAGTTCGCGATCACGTTTGAGCCAATAACGAGGAAGGCAGGGTAACAGTATGGCGGGCGCAAGGATACTGATTGTCGAAGATGAAGGCATCGAGGCGCTGGACATTCAGCATCGGCTGCAAAGTCTGGGATACAGCGCTCCCGATATTGTGTTTTCGGGAGAAGACGCCGTCAAGAAGGCCGCGGAGACCTGTCCTGATCTCGTGTTGATGGATATTATGCTGAATGGAGAGATCGACGGCGTGACGGCCGCCGAGCAGATCCGTGCCCGGGTCGATACGCCGATTATCTATCTCACCGCTTACGCCGACGAAGATACGCTGAGACGCGCCAAGATCACCGAGCCGTATGGCTATATCCTCAAGCCTTTCCGAGACCGAGAGGTGCATGTCACCATCGACATGGCTTTGTACCGGCACCAGATGGAAAGGAAATTGAAGGAGAGCGAAAGGTGGTTTGCCACCACGCTCCGGAGTATCGGCGACGCGGTGATTGCCACTGACAAGAAGGGCTTGATCTCGTTCATGAACGTGGTGGCCGAGAACCTGACCGGCTGGAAGCTGCAAGATCTCTTGAACAAGAGACTCACCGAAGTATTCAACATCATGAGCGGGCAAACGCGCAAGCCTGTCGAGGACCCGGCCACCTGGGTTATGCTGAAGGGCCCCATGGTTGGCATGGCCAGCTACCAGCGACTCATCGCGCGAGATGGCACCGAGATACCGATCGATTTCAACGCTTCACCCATGAAAGATGACAAGGGGAGCGTCATCGGCGTGATTCTGGTGTTCCGCGACATCACCGAGCGCGAGAAGGCCGAGCAGGAGCTGCGGCGGGCCTATACCGAGTTAGAGGAAAGGGTAGCCGTGCGCACCGCCGATCTGGCCATGACCAACAACCATCTCAAGCAGGAGATTGAACAACGCAAACGGGTCGAGAAGTGGCTCCAGGAGAAGAGGATCGAGCTGGAGAACGCCAAGCTGGCGAAGGAACGTTTCCTGTCCAGCATGAGCCAGCAATTGCGCACGGTGCTGGATGCCACCGTCGGCTTCTCCGACGCGCTCCTGGCGCTGCCCGGGCCCCTCTCGGAGAGCCAGGAGACGCAGCTTCAGTCGATCCGTCGCAACGCCCATTATCTGCTGTCTCTCAACAGCGACCTGCTCGACCTGACCAGGATCGAGTCGGGCACGGTGGAGATCCGGACGGAACCGGTCGATGCGGCAGGCGTGATCCGTGACGTGCTGGGCACCGTGAAGCAAGTGGCGGCACAGAAGGGACTGCGGTTCATCGATTATGTGCCTGAAGGGCAGGCGGTGATCCGCACCGACCGGCGCGCCCTGAGCCAGATCCTCCTGAACCTCGCCAACAATGCCATCAACCTGACCGAGATGGGCCGGATTCACGTCGAGTTTGCCCAGCACCAGAACAGTGGAGACTTCGTGACCGAGATCAGCGTGGTCGGTACGGGCAGCAGCATCCGGGAGGAGCTTCAGGAGAGGCTGTTCGAGGCGTTCAGACAGTTGGACAGTGTCTCGTTGCGCCCGCCGGAGGGGGCCGGGCTGGGCCTGTACGTGAGCCAGAGACTGGCTCAACTGATCGGGGGCGAGATCAGCCTCAAGAGCGCTTACGGCCGCCGGGCCTTCACGCTCACCTTGCGATAGCTGTTTCAGGACGAAAGAACCTGGCCGACCCTGGCCGGGAGCTCGTGGAGCTGAAACGGTTTGGCCACCGCCGCCCTGACCCCGCGATTCGCCAGTTCCTTCTCGGACAACTCGGGCGAGGTGTAGAGCGCGACGACGGGGACATCACGAGTCGCGGGGTCGGTCCGAAGACCGTCGAGGAGCTGGAAGGGGGCGGCGTCCCACACCGACACCTCGATCACCAGGACGTCGGGTCGCTGGGCGCTGATCTCATGCAGCACCTCCGGCCAGCGCTCGCGAACCTCCCTGACCCGGTAACCGGCTTGCCCCAGCATCACCGTCACCAGTTTCACGATCATCTGGTCGTCCTCGACAACCAGCACCGTGCACCCCGCTCCACCCATCGGCCATCGTCCTCCGGCTTCATCTCGCACATCAACACGACCGTGGCAGCCGCGCAATACTCCAGCAGCAGTGCGATTGTAGTACCAAAGAATACGCGAACACCCCATGGTTTGCAAGCCGTCCTTGTGTGTCGGGTTCCCTTCGCGCTCGTTGTGCCTTCTCCGTGTCCTTTGCGTCTTCGGGGTGCGCTCCGCACCCCGGTGTCTTCGTGTCCTTTGCGTCTTCGGGGTGCGCTCCGCACCCCGGTGTCTTCGTGTTCTTTGTGTCTTTGTGGTGCGCTCCGTACGTTGTGATGTAGGTCTCGGAAAGTTCATCTGCGTCCCGGGAAGGTCCAGGAAGGGCGGAGCCCGTCCTGGAGGGGTTTGGGG
>JACPQP010000529.1 GCA_016190465.1 Chloroflexota bacterium | reverse complement strand
GTGGCCGCTGGCAGCATCACGTCGAGCGTGAGCGCGTACGTGCCGGATGCCGGTGGCGCTTTCAACGACAGCGCCAGGGACTGTCCCGACGGAAGCATTGGGCCAGAGCCCTCGACCAGGACCTCCTGGTCAAGCCGCTGGCCGTCCTTCGACAACCACCGGGCAGAGATGGTTGCCTGCCGAGTCGAGCTGGGCAAGGCCGTTAGATGTCGGCCGTCGCCGTCGACGATCAGCCTGGCCGGATAGGCGTCCCCGACCCCAGCCAGGCAAGACGAGGCGAGCGAAAACCGTGGCGCCGTCGAAGCAGGTGGCGCAGTCACCTCATAGACGTAGTCGTGGCCAAACTGCTGGACGACCCTCACCTGGTCACCGTACCGTTCGGCTCGTCGCTTTCGCTGGAGCAGGTCCCACTCCGGCAGCTTGTCGCCGTGAACGATGACGTACTTCACGCCCAGGTCAGTCAGCGTGGCCATGGACTCGCCGGAGGGGAAGGTCTGGAGAACGCGCGCGAGCTCGTGGTAGCCCGGTGGGACAAAGCTCCGCCAGCCGTTCACGAGCGTCCACCGGTGGTAGGTCGAGTAGTAGATGTAAGGCGCCTGACGAAAGGCGTTGTCGTCGATCGGCAGCTCGACGAGAACTTGCTTCACGGGCTGCCCGGCCAGCCACCTGTAGACCTCCGGGATTGCCTGGCCGGTTGGGATTGGCTGCATCGGGATGGGGAAGCTCGCGTACTCGGCCAGGCTGACGACGGTCACAAGGACGGCAAGGCTGGCCTGCCGGATCGCTTGGCGATTGCTCTGATGCTCCGGGAGGTTGAGCTGGGAGACCCGGCGGAGGAGATAGGCCGTTCCCATCGCCGCGAGCACGCTGATGGCGAGCATCACGATGATGGCGAAGCGAGCGGGCACGCGCATCGACTGAAAGCCAGGCAGGTAGTCGAAAAGGACCCGATACGGCAGGGGAAATGGCAGGTCAACCGCCGGGCCGGCCGAGGTGATGAACAGTGATGGGCCAAGGGAAAGGACGAAGCCGAACAACCCGACGACGGAGAAGAGGATGCTCTGGTGGCGCGGGAATCCTCTCACCAATCCAATGATCATCAGGACCGCCGCGAGCAGGCCGGGAAACAGCCGCTTCTCACCGGCCCCCAACCGACGGAGCGGTTCAAGCTGTCCCCAGAGTTTGTTGAAAACATGCACGCCGAGGTAATTCTGCGGACGAGCCGAGAAGAACTCTGCTTCCTGGAGGGTCCGCCGGAACCCATAGAGCCGCTCGACCTCGAAATAGGGCAGAGAAACCACCACGAATAGCGCCACGGCGGCAACGGTCGCTCCCACAAGGGGCAGGATCACTTGCGGTTGCAGGACCCGTCTTGGCCGCCAGACGAAGAGACCGAGCGTGTAGATCGTCACTGCCAGACTGACGGCAAAGGCGTAGTAGAAGGAAGAGAGTAGCTGGAGGCCGAAAAAGATGCCGAATCCTCCGGCCCACCACCGCGAATGGCCTGCGAGGTAGCGATGCAGCGCGAAGAAGATGAACGGGATCCAGTGCGACGAGAAGTTCGGGATCTGCGAGAGGTGATCCATCCGGTACGGGTTGAAGGCAAACATAACTCCAGCGACAATACCGGCTGGCCGGCTGCCAGTTAGATCCGATGCCAGGAGGTAGGCCCCAAAGCCAGCGAGGATGAAACTCACTAACAGGAGCAGATTGGTTGCCAGGACAGGGTTGTGCGTCGTCAGGAGGACTGGCAGGGAAAGGATGGTGCTGGCAATGGTGCTGTCGGAGTAAGCGAGGGAACCCCTGAACGGAAAGAAGATGTTGCCCTCGTACAGGTGGAGAGGATCGGTCACCAGCCGGTGCGCGGAGTAGCCGAGCACCCACGCGTACTCCAGAGGGTCGCCAAGGTCGCGCAAGTGGGTTCCGGCGTTGCGGGCAAATGGGTCCAACATCACCAGGGTTATGACGACGAAGAACCCCAGGGCTACTGCGTCACTTCGGATTCTGTTTGACCGGGGCATAGTCCGTGGGCTACCCGACATCAGTATTGGCCCCCACAGGGTCGCCTCAAATCTGGTGAGCGGTCGCTCTTGCGGCCATTTGTCAATGGCCATTGACGTGTGTGGGAGCACACAGCAGTTGCTCGTTCGCCTCCGAAGCGGTACGGCGAGAATCGACGCTCACCGTGCGAACCACACGCAACGGAGAAGGTGATGAGCTGCACGTACCCGTCAGATCGCACGCACCATCCTGTGCGTCGTGTCGGCGGCGAGTATAGCACAGCCGCATCACCTGAGACAGAGAAGATCAGGCCTCAGCGGGCCCATACGTCTACGCTCCCCACAGCGACGTGATCGCCGATGAGTGTGCCAGCACCGTCTCGGATGAGCAGACGGTCCATCGTCTCGAGCCGGTACAGCCCGGCGATCACCTTCAGAGTGCCCGGAGGGCGCGTCGGGGGGATAGTGAGCTGGTGGGTGTCGCGCACGGCGTAGCCGAGAGTCCACTGTGCGGTTGGAGACCGGCCTTCAACCGGGTACCCATCCGACTGGGTGACGATCTGCCCATCCTCATCGACAAGGTGGATGAAGACGGTGTAGTTATGCTCAGGCGCCGCGATCGCTTGCCAGTACAGGTGAGCAGTCAGCTTCTCGCCGGGGCGCAGCGTCGACGGGGAGAGATCGGACCCCAGGAGAGCAATCTGGCCCGCCATCGTCACTCGCATCGCGTGCTGGTTCGGAAGGCTGTCGGGATCGAGAGGGATTTTCAGTCGGAATAGTGTGACCCGAGAGGGCTCAAAGCGACCTAGCTCCTGTGCGCCCGCCAACAAGATGGACCGATCACTCTTGAGGATTCGCTCTACCTCCCAGCCATCGCCCAGGAAGTAGACGGATCCCCCGGCTTCCACGACACGACGAAGCGTGGCGAGCAGCTCCGGCACCGGCGCCGTGTCGTGGCGGGCGGTGGCCAGGTCGCCGTAGAGGCGCAGACTGCCGCTGTGTTGTGAGGTCAGGATCAACGCCGGCTCTTGCACGCGCTCCCGGGCGAAGCGTGCCGCCAACTGATACTTCGCCTCTCCCTCCGCCAACACGAAAACGTAGTGCGCCCGGGCATAGTCGACGGATGCCATCGAGAAGAGAGCTAGTGCGATGACCAGGGCGACGACGCGGATGCGCCGCAACGCGCCCGGGCCCTGAAGGCGCATCAGGCCAGCCGACTCGAGAACGGCCACCGCCGGAAGCCCCGGCAACAGGAAGCGCCCGTACCACCAGGCATCGTCGATGGGATAGTACGAGAAGAAGGCAAGAAACACTCCCGCAACACCGGCTAGGACGGCCCGACGCGGAAGCGCCAGCCGCCCAAGCCCGAGGCCAAGGAGCACGAGAAAGAGGCCTACCCCCGCCTGCTGGTCGTCGAGTCGCTCGAGATACCTGATCATCCGGGAGCCGAGATCAGCCGGGATCGGCGCCCGCAGTGGCAGGACGTAGCCGGTGGTCCAGGGAGCACCGTACAACTGGTGATTGACCAGACCTTCGATCGCGACGAAGGGCAGGAGACTGGTGCCGAACCGGACCAGTCGCCACTTTTCTCGTCGCCAGAGCAACCAGGCCACCACTGGTGCGACGAGCAGCACCATGTTCGGGCGAACCCAGATCGCAAAGCCCACGGCACCTCCAAGGAGCAGGTCACTCCAGGGACGCGGACGGGGATAGAAGAGCGCCACCAACGCCAGGGCCGAGAAGAACGTAGCTGGGACATCGCTCATCGGCTGGAGTGATCCCCAGAGGAAATTGGGAAGAAGGACGGTCAGGAGCGCAGCCAGGGATCCACCGGCTCGGCCGAGCCACCACCGGCCCAAGAGATAGGTCAGGAGGATCGCGCCGGCTGCCAGGAGAGGAGTCACCCAGAAGGCGGCCGGCAAGCCGGCAACCTTGATGGCCGTTGCCATGAGCAGTGGATATCCGAAAGGATAGGTCGGGACCGTTCCCTCACGTCCCTGGGGCCTGGAGCCAATGGGGAAGGTGAGGCGGCTGTCCTCGGGCAGGCCGAAGCGCGAGAGGACTCGTTCGGGCTCGTAGAAGTGGCCACGGCTCAGCCGTAGCGCCTCGGAGACGTGGCCGTAGCTATCAGAGCCTCCAGCCGTGTCGCTAGTGTACCCTCGGAAGAGCAGGAGTATCCCCACGAAGGCGATCACGATGGCAAGCGTTTCGAGGAACTGGCCCGACGCGATTGGTAGGCGCTGCCTCTCTGGTGTGGACGTCACCGAGTTGATGGCAGAATCGATAATTCCCATGCTACGTATCTTCGTGGTTTGTCGCAGCGTTACTGGAGCAGTCCCCCCTGCCGGCTCACCTCGTCGAGGACGCGCAGGTCGTCCAGCCCGCGGAGCCCACTGTTCTCCGGCTCCCGGTCCTCCTCGATGCAGTCGCAGAACGCCTCCAGCTCGCGGACGTACAGGTGGTAGTGTGGCAGGTCGCCCTCGCGGAGCTCGACCAGCCACTCCGGGTCGAGCAGCCAGCCGGCCCGACCCCGGTTGTTCCGCACCAGGCCCAACCGGCCGACCGCCACGTCGGAGTAGCAGCCGCGGGCGATCAGCGAGGAGCCGTCGCCGATGACGTCGAACCCGGACTCGTTCAGGTCGAAGCTGACATCGATCAGTGCCGGCGCGCCGCCGCGGAGTCGGGCTGCCAGCACCGCGCAGTCGTGGGCCTCCCAGCCGCGCCCGTGCGTCAGGTACCCGCTGACCGCGGCCACCTCCTCGCCGAGGACGAAGCGCAGCGTGTCGAGACAGGGCGCGCCCATGTCTAGCAGCGGCCCGCCGCCATCCTGCTCGCCCGCCGGCCGGGACTCGTCGGCGCCGGCCGACCGATAGGAGCTGAAGTGGCAGCGCACCAGGCGAAGCGGGCCCAGAGTCCCGCTCTGGTAGCGGCGCCGGGCCTCCATGAGGACCGGGTGGTGCCGGGTCGTGTAGCCGATGGCCAGCTTCACCCCACTCGCTCGGGCCCCTGCGACCAGCCGCTCGCCGTCCGCGGCGTTCGTCGCCATCGGCTGCTCGCACAGCACGTGCTTCCCCGCCCGGGCCGCGGCGATCGCCGTCTCGGCGCGGAGATGGCTCGGCGTCGCGATGTACACGAGGTCGACGTCCCGGCGCTCCAGCAGCGCGCGGTAGTCGGCGAAGAGCGCGTCGACGCCGAGGGGCTGGCCCGTCTGCTCGAGGCGCTCTCGATCGCCATCGGCGAGGGCGACGAGGCGGACGCGCGGGGAGACGACCGCGGCGGGGATCATCCGCGTCGTCGCGGGGTGCTCCAGACCGATTATGCCCACGTTGAGAGCCATCTTCGGCCGCGACCTCCTGTTGAATTGCAGGGAGACAAAGACCCGACCGGATACAGTACCGAGAAGACCAGGCGCCGATTCCAGCGGGGCGGATGAGCAAGCCGCAGGTGATCAGCCACCTCGGTTGCGGCCGGACGAGAAGCTGTCAGCGGATTCAGGGGCGGGCTGTCAAGGGATTCATGGAGCGGATTGAACGGATTGGCCGCTCGGTAATCCGTTCAATCCGCTCCCGAAACCCGTTGACAGTATCCGCCGCCAAACTCGCGACGAGACCCGAGAGCACGCCCATCCCGGCGGCCCCCAGGCAGGCGAGATGGGCTCCCGGTCCAGCATCACTGCGGAGTACCACACCCACCACCAGCGTACCGCCTATCGCAGCAATCCCCGTCCGAGCACCGGCCACACGGTTTCGACGCGCCCGTTGCGGATGCCGTAGAGTTCGGGGTGGAGGTGCACGGTGGTGTCCGAGTAGCCGACGATGAACTCGACCCGGTCGCCCACCCGCAGGGCGGTGTTCGGCTCGTCGAGGTCGATGCGGGCGTGCTCGGCGCTCAGCGAGACCGACTTCACCTTCCCGACGCCGATCGGCTCCGGAACGGCCCCATCGCTGCTCATCGTCTTCTTGCCGGCGTCGCAGATGATGCGGGTGGGGTTGGGCCGGCTGGTGACGGTCGTCAGCACGGTCAGCGCGTACTCGTGGTCGACGCCCATCCCCTGCCGATAGAGGATGTCGCAGAAGACGCCACCACCCGCCTGGATCTCGGTGATACCCGGCAGGTGGGCGGTGATCCAGTAGGTGCCGGTGCCGCCACAACTGACGATCTCCACCGGCAGACCAGCCGCCCGGCACGCCTCGGCGCTGCTGGTGAGCTGGCCCACCGCCGACGCGATGGCCCGCCGCTTCTCCCCGAGGTCGGGGATCCGAATCGTGTGGCCCTCCCAGCCCATCAGACCGGCAAACCGGAGGCCCGTCCGCTCGGCGATGACCCGGGCCAGCGCGACGACCGGCTCGCCTGGCTCGACTCCGGCTCGCTCCAGGCCGATGTTCACCTCGACGACGACGCGCGGCCGCACGCCCTTCTCCCGAGCGGCGGCGTCGAGCGCGTCGACGTTGTCGATGCTGTCGACGGCGACGATGACGTCGGCGTGCGGCAACAGGTTGACGAGCCGGGCGATCTTGGCCGGGCCGACGACCTGGTTGGCGACCAGAATGTCGCGGATACCGGCCCCGGCCATCAGCTCGGCCTCGCCCAGCTTGGCGCAGGTGACACCCATAGCGCCCGCCGCCAGCAGCTTGTGGGCGATGGCCGGGATCTTGATCCCCTTGGTGTGAGGACGCCAGTTGATCCCCGCCTCGCGGCAAGTGCGGGCGACCCGCTGGGTGTTGCGATCGAGAACGTCGAGGTCGACCAGCAGCGCCGGAGTGTCAAGCCACTCCTTCGGCTGGCCGACGACACCTGGATAACCGGTCACCGTTTTCCTCCATCGTGCTACGTAGTCGTCAGCAATCAGTTGTCAGTCGTCGGCGGCGCACCCTCGCTGATGACCAGGCACTTGACGACGTCGCTCTTGTTGGCGTCGACGAAGGCGAGCGCCGCGGGTGACTCGTCGAACGTGAAGAGGTGCGTGACCATCGCCTCGAGATCGACCCGCCGCCTCGATCACCACGTCCGCCCCGCCGCCGGTCGCCTCCCGAATCGCATCGACCGGATCGACTGCCCGGGGATCGATCACCAGGTCGGCGCCGAACTGCTGCACCATCGCTCGCGCCACCGGGCTGAGGTCGACGGAGATCACGGGGCCAGCGCCCCGAAGGCGTGCCGCCAGGAGGATCATCAGGCCGATCGGGCCGGCCCCCAGCATGACGACGCTCTGACCGACCGAGACGCCGGCCTCCTTCGCCGCCTGCAAGCCGACCGCGAACGGCTCGATCAGCGCGGCGGTGGCGAAGGTCACGCCGTCGGGCAGGCGATGGACCCAGCGCGCCGGCACGGCCACGAGGTCGGCCAGGGTGCCCGGCGTCGGCGGGACGCCCAGGAACCGGGCGTTCGGGCAGATGTTGTACCGCCCGGTCAGGCAGTAGTGGCAGGCCAGGCAGGCCAGGCCGGGCTCGATCAGCACCCGGTCGCCCACTCGCGGTTCCTCGACGCCGGGGCCGACCTCGACCACGACCCCCGCCGTCTCGTGGCCGAGCACGTGTGGCTCGCGGACGATGCTGTCCCCGATGTGGCCCTCGCGATAGAGGTGCAGGTCCGAGCCGCAGATGCCCGTCACCCGGGGCGCGATCACGACGGCGCCCGCTTCGGCGCGTGGCTCCGGCCGCTCGCACAGCTCCGCGTGACGCGCCTCGACGAGGACCAGTCCGCGAACGGTCATCTCCAGTCACTTCCTTTCCAGCGGCCGGAGCAGCAATGCCGGCCGTAACGTTATTGGGCAGGGGGGAGAGGTCCTCGCCCTCGCCCTCGCCCTCAGGTGACCGTAAGTCAGCGCATATGGGGCCAGGGGTGAGGTCCGGCCCCGCATCCCCCCTCCCCCTGTCGAACCCACTCGGGAACGGCAGGCCAGGGGGCCGACCTCACCCCCTGCCCCCTTCCCGACGCGGGAAGGGGGAGTCCGGTCCCCCCTCTCCGCGTCGGGCCCCCGCTGCGCGTCGGGGAGGGCGAGGGGCGAGGTCCGGCAGCCCCACATCGGCATCGTAGCGAGGGCGAGCCCGTTCGTCAATGGGGACTGGACAAAGACGGATGGCGATGCTATAGTTCTCATCAGATCCGGCATCACTCGCGGCATCGCATTCGGCGTCACACCAGTGGAGGGACAAATGGCTCACCCGACCGTTCGCACGACGCTGGCCCTGCCGGCTGATCTCCTGGAGGCGGTTGACCGGGCCGTTGGCGAGGGCAAGGCGCGGAGCCGCAATGAGCTGGTAGCCCGGGCGCTGCGCCGCGAGCTCGCGGCTCAGGAGAGCGCGGCCATCGACGCGGCCTTCGCGGCGATGGCCGACGACGCCGCGTATCAGGCCGAAGCCAGAGCCATCGATGCCGAGTTTGCCGCCGCCGACTGGGAAGCGCTGCGGCGAGGCGAGAACCCACGATGAGCGTGAGGCGGGGCGAGGTCTACGATGCTCGGCTCGACCCCACGGAAGGCTCCGATCAGGCTGGCACACGCCCGGTCGTCATCGTCGGCCGGGATGCGATCAACGCCAGCAGCCCGGTCGTGCTGGCCGTGCCCTGCACGACCTTCCGGGCGGGCCGCCAACTCTATCCGAGCCACGTTCTTCTTCGCGCCCCCGACGGTGGGCTCTCGGTGGACTCGGTCGCGCTTGCCGAGCAGGTGCGGGCGCTGGCCAGGAGCCGTCTGGTGAGCCGCCGAGGAGCGCTTTCACCGGCCGGTCTGGCCGAACTGGAATGCGCGCTGCGCATCGCGCTCGACCTGGTCTCAGGGCGTGTGTGAGAACCCCTCACCCCCTGCCCCCCTCCCTATGGTCGCCACAAGGGGAGAGAGGGAAACGCGGCGTTGACACCCGCCGTCTCGACTGCTATCTTCGGCGCAGCGAACCGCGCTTGGCCGGCGCAACCACCCGAGCACTCGTACGCCATCCGCTGGTCACCTGTCGCTCCGCGAGCTTCCGTCCGCGCGGGCGCCCGCCGGGGAACGGGCAATCGGGTGGCTGCGCCGACCGAGCCGAACATTCAATCAGGTGGAGGGACGAGCGACGATGGCAGCGGAGATCGAGCCGGCGGTCCGGGTGACCGTAGAGAGCCTGCGGGCCTATGGCGTCGAGGCGTTCGAGCGAGCCGGTTTGCCGCCGGAGGGGGCGGCGATCGTCACGGAGGTGCAGCTCGAGGCGAGCCTGCGGGGCCAGCCAACCCACAACGTGGGGAGCATCCCCGGCTACGCGAAACGTATCAAGGCCGGCGGGACGAACGCTCGGCCGGACATCCGCGTGGTCCGTGAGTCAGGCGTCCACGCCCTGGTCGACGGCGACAACGGCCAGGGGCAGTGGGTCAGCGTCGTGGCGACGCGGCTGGCGATGGACAAGGCGCGGGCAACCGGCATCGGCGTCGTCGGGGTCCGCAACTCGAACCACTTCGGCGCCGCCGGCCACTACGCCTGGATGGCGACCCAGGAGCGGCTGATCGGGCTGTGCACGACGAACGGCGGGCTGGTCCTCGCGCCCACCGGAGGTATCACCCCGACGTTCGGCAATAACCCGCTCGGCGTGGGCATCCCCGCCCGGCGGCATCACCCGATCGTCCTGGACATCGCTATGAGCGTCGTCGCCCAGGGCAAGATCGCGCTTCAGATCGCCGAGGGGAAGCCGATCCCGCCCGGCTGGATGGTGGACAAGCTCGGCCGTCCGTCCACGAACCCGGCCGACTTCGCCGAGGGGTTTGGCGTCCCGATCGCCGGCCACAAGGGCTATGGCCTGACGCTCGTCATGGAGACGCTGGCCGGCCTGCTGACCGGCGCCGCCTTCGGCTGGGACCATTCGCGCGAGCGGACCCGCAACTTCAGCAACCTGGCCGACATCGGCCACTTCTTCCTGGCCATCAACCCGGCGCTGTTCCTGGGCGAGGACGAGTTCCTCGACCGGGTGGACAGGATGATCGACGAGGTGAAGGCGGGCGAGAAGGCCGAGGGGGTGGCCGAGGTGTTCGCCCCCGGCGAGCCCGAGATGCGGGCGCGAGCCCACAACCTGCGCGAGGGCGTGCCCATTCTGCCCTCCACCTACCGGGCGCTCCTCGCCTTCCGCGAGGAGTGGGGGCTGGCCACCGAGCTCGAGGCGGTGGCCACCGCGTAGGACGATCCGCCACGAAGAGCGACGGGGACGGCGCGGGAGTTTGGACCACGAAGGGCACGAAACGAGCGAAAGACGCGAAAGGGAGACGGGGCGAACCTTGTGTTCGCCCCGCTCACGCGCCGCCTGGGAGACCCGCGGCATCCCAGGCGCGGCGGACGCTCGCGGCGGCCTCGCGGACGGCCTCGGCGGGTGGCAGCGACCGGATGCGCTCGCTGAATGGCTCCACCACGACCGGCCCGTCGTAGCCGATCGCTTGCAGCGCCCGCAGGAAGCCGGGCAGGTCGATGACGCCGGTCTCCATCGGCAGGCAGCGCACCCGGTCGATCTGCTCGTCGACGGGGATGCCGGCCGGCGCATCGTTGATGTGCACCAGGACCACCTCGGGGCTGGTCAGCGTGGCCAGGTCGGCCAGCGTGCCGCCCGACGTGTACCAGTGCCAGGCGTCGAGCAGGATGCCCATGTTGCCGGTGCCGATAGCCCGGTTCAGCTCGCGCATGCCGTCCAGCGTGTAGATGAACGGGTAGCGTTTGCTCGTCCGCATGGTCTTCGGCCCGATGAACTCGAGCCCGAGCCGAACGCCGTGCCGGCCCAGGGTCTCGGCGATGGGCCGGAATCGCTCGGCGTGCCAGCGGAAGTTCTCCTCGAACGGCCGTTCGTCGGAGGTGGACAGCACCCAGGTGGCGCAGCGCCGTGCCCCCAGCTCGACGGCGAGCGCCGCCTGGTCGGGCAAGGCGCGCAGGCCCTCCCGCCACCTGGTCTCGTCGCCGCGCCAGTCGACCGGCAGCCCCCAGGCGCCCGGCCGCACCCCGGCGTCGGCGAACAGCCGCCGCACCGCGGCGACGCCGTCGCGGGCCGCCAGCTCGGCCACCTCGACGATGCTGAAGTCTACCCCCGCGAACCCGTTCGTCCGGGCCAGCTCGATCACCTCGGCCAGGGGCGCGCGAACGCCGATCGCTCCAGCGCTGAGACTCGGAAACATTCGGTTCCTCCTCAGGATGTCAGGTCTCCCCCCTCTCCCCCCTGCCCCCCT